>NZ_JALJYG010000037.1 GCF_024170505.1 Methanocalculus alkaliphilus | reverse complement strand
TAACATTCTGGTTGATCCTGCCAGAGGCTATTGCTATCAGGGTTTGACTAAGCCATGCGAGTCGAGAGGTGAAAGACCTCGGCATACTGCTCAGTAACACGTGGATAATCTGCCCTCAGATGAGGAATAATCCCGGGAAACTGGGGCTAATGCCTCATAGGAGACGGGTGCTGGAATGCTCTGTCTCTGAAAGGTCCGCCGTCTGAGGATGAGTCTGCGTCCGATTAGGTTGTTGTTGGGGTAACGGCCCACCAAGCCATTGATCGGTACGGGTTGTGGGAGCAAGAGCCCGGAGATGGATTCTGAGACATGAATCCAGGCCCTACGGGGCGCAGCAGGCGCGAAAACTTTACAATGCGAGCAATCGTGATAAGGAAACCCTGAGTGCCTGTCAATGCAGGCTGTTCTGGTGTTTAGTCCGCACCAGGAGAAAGGGCGGGGCAAGACCGGTGCCAGCCGCCGCGGTAATACCGGCTGCTCGAGTGATAGCCACTTTTACTGGGCTTAAAGCGTTCGTAGCTTGGTCGTTAAGTCTCTGGGGAAATCTTCTGGCTTAACCAGAAGGCGTCTCAGAGAAACTGGCGACCTTGGGACCGGGAGAGGTAAGACGTACTTCGGGGGTAGGAGTGAAATCTTGTAATCCCCGAGGGACGACCGATGGCGAAGGCATCTTACCAGAACGGCTCCGACAGTGAGGGACGAAAGCTGGGGGAGCAAACCGGATTAGATACCCGGGTAGTCCCAGCCGTAAACGATGTGCGTTAGGTGTGTCAGTGACCACGAGTCACTGAGGTGCCGAAGGGAAACCGTGAAACGCACCGCCTGGGAAGTACGGTCGCAAGGCTGAAACTTAAAGGAATTGGCGGGGGAGCACCACAACGGGTGGAGCCTGCGGTTTAATTGGATTCAACGCCGGACAACTCACCGGATACGACAGCGGAATGATAGCCGGGCTGAAGACTCTGCTTGACCAGCTGAGAGGAGGTGCATGGCCGTCGTCAGTTCGTACTGTGAAGCATCCTGTTAAGTCAGGCAACGAGCGAGACCCACGCCAACAGTTGCCAGCATG
>NZ_JALJYG010000036.1 GCF_024170505.1 Methanocalculus alkaliphilus | reverse complement strand
GAGAACTTCGAATAACCTCGTTCCATCGAAAGTACTTTATAGTGTGTGATCGATCAGTACTCAATGAGCACGTTCTTTAATTTTGCAATTAAGGATGAATATCGCCGCTTTGCTCAACAAGGAAACAATCTTGGTACCTTATCCTCCTTGATCGACTGGGAGCGGTTTCGTCCTCTTCTCTCTGATCTCTACACCAACACCGAAGGAAAAGGTGGCCGACCAAACTATGACGTTGTTTTCATGATCAAACTCATGGTTCTGCAGCAACTGTATGGATTATCAGATCCCCAGCTTGAACGAGAAGTCTATGATCGCTTATCGTTCCGTCATTTTCTCGACTACCCAACGAAAATTCCAGATGCCTCCACCATCTGGCTATTCCGAGAGCGTCTGATCAAAACAGGGAAAGAAGAATTGATCTGGACTGAATTCCAACATCAGATCGATCAGAAAGGATTGACAATTCATCGTGGTGTGATCCAGGATGCAAGTTTCATCACTGCAGATCCGGGTCATGCACCCGCCGATACACCGCGAGGAAAAGATGCAAAGACGCGGCGAAGCCGTGATGGGACATGGGCAAAGAAAGGGTCAAAATCTCATTTTGGGTTTAAATTGCATATTCTCATGGATAAGGAACATCAACTTATCCGACGAATGGCAACAACACCAGCTTCAGTTCATGATAGCAAAATTGATCTCTCCCGATCCGGAGAGACGGTATACAGGGACAAGGGATATTTTGGCGTCAAGCCCTGTGCATCCATGGATAAGACAATGCATAGAGGAGTTCGAAACCACCCATTATCAACTAAGGAAAAGCGTAGAAACCGAGCGATCAGCAGGATACGTCCTCTTGTTGAACGACCGTTTGCTGTGATGAAAAAAGTGTTCAGAGCTGGTCATGTGATGGTAACAACCTGTGCAAGGGCGCATATCAAGTGCCTGTTCTCATGTTGGGGTTACAATTTGAAGCAACTTCAGACGCTCAAACGATGGCCTGTTTGAGCGATAGCTATCTTTCTCCACAGGAAATGTGGAGTGGTTGAGCCCTGAAAGGGCGGTTGTAACCTATTTTTTTTTGCAAATTTGGGTTTGTTGTAGGGTTTTCAACCCTCAAGTGATCGTTGTTGGGGGGGTTAATCGAAAAACTC
>NZ_JALJYG010000035.1 GCF_024170505.1 Methanocalculus alkaliphilus | reverse complement strand
ATATAACGCCCGCCATCCTCCGTTTCGAAACAGCGCCAGGCAAACAAATGCAGGTGGACTGGGGTGAATGCGGGAGCCAGGAGATAGATGGCAGAAAGAGAAAGATCCACGCCTTCAGTGCCGTCCTCGGGTACTCACGAATGCGCTACATGGAGTTTACTCTTTCAACGGATGTGTACACACTGATCCAGTGCCATAAGAACGCATTCGATTATTTCGGAGGGATTCCTGAAGAAATCCTTTACGACAACATCAAGACAGTCATCATCAAACGAGCCATCCGGGCCAGGGATCATACCTGGAACGCAAAATTTGAGGATTTCTTCACCCATCATGGATTTATCCCCCGTGTCTGTAAGCCCTATAACCCTCAGACCAAAGGAAAAGTCGAGAATTCCATCAAATTCATGAAGAAAGACTTTCTCCTTGGCACCAGGTTCACCTCATTCCCAGACATGGACCAGAAGCTCCTCCAATGGTGTAACCGGGTCAACAGTGAGATCCATGGCTCCACCCATGAGATTCCCTATGACCGGTTGAAAGAAGAGACTCTTACCCCTCTAGGTCTGATCAAGCCGTATATCATTCGCCGTGAGGAAACACGGAAGATCCTACGAGATGCTTACTTCTCATATAACGGAACCCTCTACTCCGTTCCATACCAGTATGCGGGTCAGACAGCACTTCTCGAGCTTGAAGGTACAACAATAACCGTCAAAATTGGATCTGAGGTGATCTGCACTCACCAGGTGGCTCCCTCTTCCACAAAGAAGGTGAGAGTAAAAGAACATTTCACCGGCCTGCAGAAAGAGGCGAGGGCGAATAACTCCAGAAAGACACAATTTGCACAGGATGCCCGGCATTCACAACCGTTCTTCGAGATTGTATATCCTGATGTCGAAGAGCGACCGCTATCGACGTATGATGTGTTTGCAGGCGAGGTGGGGCCATGAGCGGTCTTGTGTATGAACGTGTCCATCACAACCTGGAGACGCTCAAACTGACAACGATCAAGGAGATGCTTGACAACAGCCTTGAACATGCGGCAAAAGAGGGGAAATCCACGCTGGAGCTCCTTGATTATCTTCTTGAGCAGGAGGTGAAAAGCAAACAGGATCACGCCCTCTCGATCAGGATGAGGATGGCAAGTTTCCCGGTTGAGAAGCGGCTTGACGATTTTGATGTGGCGTTTCAACCCTCTCTTGATCCGTTGATCATCAAGGATCTTGCATCTCTCCGATTCATCCATAATGCGGAGAATGTCGTCTTCCTCGGACCCCCCGGTGTTGGAAAAACGCATCTTGCTGTAGCATTGGGTTATGAAGCGGTAAAACAGGGTTTCCGGGTGTATTATGCGAATGCATCACAGCTCATTGAACGGCTGATGAAAGCGAATCGGGAGAATAAACTGGAAGAGAAGATCAAGGCGCTTACGAAGTTCCATCTTCTCATTATCGATGAGATGGGGTATCTTCCATTCACGAGTGAAGGTGCCCATTGTTTCTTCCAGTTGATATCCAGGCGGTATGAGAAGTCTTCGACGATCTTTACCTCGAACAAGTCATTCGGTGAATGGGGCGAGATATTCGGGGATCATGTGATTGCTGCGGCAGTACTGGATCGAATCCTCCATCACTGCACGACATTGAATATCAAGGGTGATAGTTACAGACTGAAAGAGCGGCGGCGACAGGGTCTGATCCCCCATGTCTGAAAGGGTTGTATAACAGAGGTTTTATGTTGTTGAAATGAGCATTTTTATTCCGCCACTTTTGGGCACTTTGATCCCGCCATTTACA
>NZ_JALJYG010000034.1 GCF_024170505.1 Methanocalculus alkaliphilus | reverse complement strand
CTTAATTGCAAAATTAAAGAACGTGCTCATTGAGTACTGATCGATCACACACTATAAAGTACTTTCGATGGAACGAGGTTATTCGAAGTTCTCTGGAATTGTTGTTAATGAAAAAAAGATCGAATCTGAGATTTCAGATATCACAAGAAAGACCAACTCAGACTCAGAAATCATAGCATTACTGTTACAGAAGGAGATCAGCACCAATAAAAGCCTTCTCCATTCAATTCAACGTATTTTTTCAATGATACATGGTGAAGCTTCAATAGGATTTTTATTTACTGACTATAATGTATTGACTCTTGCTACAAATACTGGATCAATATATTGCCTTAAAAATAATGATATCTTTCTTTTTGCTTCTGAAAGGTTTATTGTATCAGAATTGTGTAAAAATAAAAAATTTAAAGGGTTTCTTAAAAGCGAAGATATATTCCAGTTAAAACCATCGCAGGGGTGTTTGATAGATATTCAATATGCCAATTTTACGATATTTAATGTATCGAAGTCGTCAAATGATCGTAATGTTTATACTATTGTGGATCCTCTTTCCAACCAGAGAGCATCGATTATTGATCACTCAGATTATAATAATGACAAAAAAACCTCAATCTCAAACTATGATATAGGTGATCGTGAGAATATCAGGAGGATGATCATAGAAAATTATCAACCTAATATGGATCTACGCCGCTGCACAAAATGTATCCTCCCGGAAACATTTCCATACATCGATTTTGATGACAGGGGTGTTTGTAACTATTGCAGAGATTATTCACCAATACAACTGAAAGGATCAGAGGCTCTCCTTGATTTAGTTAAGGAAAATAAGAGAGGTGATGGCAAACAAGATTGCATCATTGGTTTTAGTGGAGGGCGTGATAGTTCGTACGTACTTCACTATGCACGAAAGAAGCTCGGAGTCAATCCAATTGCCTTCACCTATGACTGGGGGATGGTGACTGATATTGCCCGACGAAATTGTGCCCGTGTTTGTGGAGCTCTTGAAGTTGAACACATAGTTGTATCTGCGGACCTTGAGAAAAAAAGGCGAAACGTTCGTTTAAATCTTAATGCTTGGCTTAAAAAGCCAGATCTTGGTATTCTTCCATTACTTATGGCAGGAGATAAGCAATTCTACTACTTTGCTCATAAGATCAGGGAAGATACCGGAATATCTTTTGTTTTAGGGGGGGCCAATCCTTATGAGAGAACAGACTTCAAGCTTGGATTTTGTGGGATATCACCAGATGACACACGAGGAAAAGGTCTCCTAACTGGCATTAAATTTTCTAACAAAGTCAAGCTACTGCTTTATTATGTAAGACATTACCTGTTTAATCCGGCATATATTAATGCCTCAATCTTTGATACATTCCATGCGTTTTATTCAACCTACGTCCTTAAAGATGCCTATATCAATATATATGACTATATTCCCTGGAATGAGGAGGAAGTGGTCTCTCTTCTTCGGACCACATATGATTGGGAGATAGCACCTGACACGACGACAACGTGGAGAATTGGGGATGGAAAAGCTGATTTTTATAATTATGTATATTATAATGTTGCAGGTTTCTCAGAAATTGATACGTTCAGGAGCAATCAGGTGAGGGCAGGAGCAATAACCCGTGAAGAGGCTTTGAAGCTCGCAGAAGACGAGAATAAACCAAGAAGTGCATCTCTCGAATGGTATGCTGAGACGATACGGTTTAATCTTGAGGATGCTCTCAATACTGTCAATGGCGGTGTAGAAATGCACAAAAGTGGCGGTCTAAAAGTGCTCACCTGCTAACTTCTCTGTACCACCAGAGGAGGAGCAGCAATGGTG
>NZ_JALJYG010000033.1 GCF_024170505.1 Methanocalculus alkaliphilus | reverse complement strand
GGCCTGACTTTCCGTTTTTATAACCCACTCTGACCCAGCCTTCTCTCCCGGAACAAATCCTTGAACCCCATTGCTTTCAGTTGCTCCGTCATCTTCTCCGTCAGGTTGAGGTACCAGAATGCCGGCTCCTCTCCCGGCCGTACCACCTCGACATACTCAACCCGCTTCAACCGTCGTAACAGTTCATCGAATCCATATTCCCGTTTCTTCTTTGGAACCTGATTCAGATGGTGATCATACACCTTCCGAAGCCAGAGCGCCAGTATGTTCACAAAGAAGATCGCCCGGATCCGATGGTTCTTCCAGTGTCGGACAGGAGCAATTTTCAGATGAGACTTCAGGGTTCTGAACACCTTCTCGACAAAATCCTTCTCCATATACTCATTCACCACCTCGGTTGCCTTCAGGCTGGTGTCAGTCGCATACAGGAGATATTTCCCATCCAGATCAGTCGCCCTGTCGATCGCTGCCTCGTTATACTCCCATGAAATTGCGAACCGTTTCCCATTCTGAAGAATATGTATCGAGAAGAATTCTGCATATGGTCCAAGAATGGCAGCAAGATCCTCCTCAATCTTCTCCTTTGTTGATCGTTTCAGATTCTCGTTATAGACTCGTAACTCTGCATCAAGCTCTGCTAACAGTGCATTTCTCGCATCAAGTACGTCCATCCTCTTTGCATGGTTGACATACACCACCCCGGAACCTTCTCTTCCAAAGAGTGGCCCGTCTGCCTTTGCGGCATACAATGCACTGGTACCGGTTGAACGAACCCGGTGCGTGACTTTCAATGGCACATCAGTCGTCAGAAGAAGAGATCGAGCCTCGTTGGAACTCTTATTCACGCCACAGATAAGGTTCCATCCCAGCGCCTCAATATCCCGAATGGACTCTTCCGAGGTGTTCCCCCGATCCCAGATCAGGCTTCCCGGCTCAAACGAGAGATTAAGCAGCTGCACCAGGAGATCCTTGACCGATGACATGGAGTTGAAGTTCCCAGGGAGTAAAAAGAACGAGACTGGGACTTTATCCCATTTTGAGACGAGAATACAGAGGTTGATCTGCTTCTGATTCGCCTTCTTTGCATTATATCCCTTCTCTCCCAGCTCATCGCCGGAGCCAAAGATCAGAACCGGGGTGAGATCATAGGCAACGATCTCCCTGGATGCATCAGGTAACGGATGAAGCGATCGCCATCGGGTATAGATTTCGTCACAGATCAGGTGACTGAGGTCGGTATATCCATCTGCTGTTGTATCTTTGAAACAGATCCTGTCCAGAGATGAATAGAAGGCATTGTCGGTAAAGTACTCTTCTGGCAGATCCATACGATCAGGAATAGTTGTCGTCTGAACCCATTCGCCGACAAGAGTTGCACTCTCGGGATTGAGTGCTTTATTGATGGCCCACGCAGTGAGGATTTTGCCGGGAGATCGCCCCTCAATTCGCCCCTCCCCGCAGCAGACCTGATCGATAATCTCCGGCATATTCAGGGTGGAACTGGCAATGGACCACATGAGCTCGACATCACCTGCCCGTTTCGAACAATCAGGGTAAAGCGGTGTTTCGGTGTGGGCTGACTTCTTTGGAAGTGGCACTCCTCGTTCATCCCCCTCTTTCCCGAGATATTTGATGAACCTGGTCTTCACCTTTCCATCCTCCCGATATGTTTCATATTGAGCGAGGTATACGGCATCTTTCTTCTTAATCCGCTTGATGTGCATATAAGTTATAATTATAACTCACATATGTATAAAGCTTTCTATCTTATTTGAAGGAGGAAGAGGAAAAACGGCAGAATGTACAACGGGATGGTATGGGGAGAGGAGGATTCGAAGTTAGAAAATCACAAAGTCAGG
>NZ_JALJYG010000032.1 GCF_024170505.1 Methanocalculus alkaliphilus | reverse complement strand
CTCACTTTGCGAGGCAGCTCCCATGATCCGTTGAATTTCATCACTCCGAATCAACAATCAGCCATCCCCAGCGATCTCTTCCCCATCATTTCCAGTACAACTGGCACTTGTGGGAACACATTTCATTGCGCCGATCCGAATTGATCCCCTCATCCTCTCTCAACCTCGGTTATCCAGAGAGAGTATCCACTATTCGTATTCGCCGCACACACTGGCAAGACCTGATGGGTTACCAGATCACAAGTCAACCTCCAGCAGATGCAACCATGTCTTCAGATGTTGTCGATGCACTTTCGTCTTACAGATACACTCCTGTTCTCCGTCTTTTGAAACCACCGTGTAATACCCTAAGAACCTCATAATCTTCTTCAACCCGATCCGTGCCAATGGCTTTCCATTATGATCAATCCCGGGTTTCTCGTCCATTGCATCGAGATTTCTCTGAACCAGTACCCGGATGATCACCTGAATAAGAAGTGCAAACGACAACAATGTGATCAACGCAACGATCCTCTTCGGTGTTTTCAGAAAGAGCGTATCCACCATTGCCGGTTGTTTCAGGACCGAGAAATTATCCTCGACCGTCTTCTGTTCCTTATATAACCGGAGAATCTCGATGGCAGAGGCATGCTCCTCTGTTACATTCGTGATCAGAACAAATGACTCATGTTTCCATCGCATCAGATCATACCGCTCCTGCCTGACGATCAGCTCACCCGCATCGATCATCCAGACAGTTGTTTTTGACACCGGTTTTGCGTTCTTTGGAGGTCGGCCTACGGATCGTTTTTCGATCTCGACATCTTTGGTGACAAGAGAACATGCAACGGTCCAGATCCGGTTCTTCAGGCTTTTCTCGAGTGCAGCGATTTCTTTCAACGCATCTGCTTCACATGAAAACTCTTTTTTCGTTGACGCTTTGACCAATTCAAGAATCGCATTCTTTTCTTTTTCCAGTGCCTTCACTGCATCGTTCTTTGTCTTCGTACTTCGGAATACAAGAAGACGGCAGATGGTTCCACAGACCGACTCCTGGCATTCCTGAACATCATACTCGACAAGCCTGATCGTCCTTGGTTCCCGGTAGGTGCCGATATTGCACCATTCATTCTTCTCATATGCCGTTCGAATGCATCGTTCCGCGAGTTTCTTCTCGAAGTTTGCCGGGCATACTGAGACAAACGAAAACCCCTTTCTGATGAGTTTCAAAATATTTGGTGCGGTTGTGAGCTTGGAATCTGCAATATACGTCACCTTTGAGGTGGCGGTTTTCAGAAGATCGCTCAATGAATCGATAATTGCCCGGTTCCATTTCGAGTCATTCTGGTTGCCACTTCGTACGGTGACAAGCAGCGGGATACCGAATGGATCGGTAACCATGCCATATAGGACCTGTTTGAGGTTCGGTTTGCCATCTTTGCTATGTCCATGGGCTGGCACAGCTTCTTCGTCGTCATTGTCAGGATCGGTATTCGGATACTCGCCATAGAGAGTGATTGTTGAGGTGTCTCCATGGAACACCGCAGTATACGGGATCTTGAAGGTATCATAGACCTTCAGAGCGATCTGGGTGAAGATATTCTCACATCCTGCGTCATAGATCCGGTCAAGGAGGCAGGCAAACGCATCACGGGTCAGCCATTCGGGCTCGACATGATCCTCAAAGAGGAGCGACATATCAACTGACTGATAGTTCTCATGAATCGAATAGAGCGGTATTCGTGCTCCTATGCAGAGAAATGGAGTTATAATGAGAGCCTTTGCCAGATTGCCCGGAGATACCCGCCATTGTTTTTGATCCCAGGTGACAACGGAATTGATGAATGGAACAAATCCCAGCCTGTCTAAGAATGTGGCGACAATGAGTGCAAGAAGTGGGGTTTGTTCGACATCCCACTGTTCAGCCAATTCAACATCCTGAATGAACTTTTTGAAAATGGTGCTCTTTTTGGTCTTCCTTCTGGCCATACTGGCATTATATTTGTTTGTACATATAATTGTACTTTATGGTTTTTCAATATAATTAGGTGGTACTTTTACAAAGGGTTCGCAAAGTGAG
>NZ_JALJYG010000031.1 GCF_024170505.1 Methanocalculus alkaliphilus | reverse complement strand
TGTCAATGTCGGTTTACTTTTCCCCATTTCCGTCGGCGTAAAAATACCCAAATGCGTCGGGATAAAATTCCCCAGTTATGTCGGAATAAAAATCCCCAATGTGCAACCAGAGAGTATCTGGGATTCCCATGCTCGAGGACGAGGAGTATTTTATGTTACTGGATTTAGCGCGTAAACAGGAACTGGCAACAGGGAAAGTCAATATCAGCTTGCTTTCCCGAGAAACCGGCTATGACAGAAAAACCATAGCTCGGCATCTTTCTTTGGATCAACCCTCAAAACATCCTCAGACCCGAAATAAACCAAGCAAGCTGGATCCCTTCAAACCATACATCCAGGAGAGGTTGAACAATTATCCTCGTCTGAGCCGTGTAAGACTTCTGGAAGAGATCCAGGATCTCGGCTATGATGGCGGACCAACAATACTTGGCGATTATATCCGGCAGATTCGTCCTAACATCACCATTCCTGCTGAAATCAGATATGAAACCAAACCGGGAGAGATGATGCAGTGTGACTGGCTTGAGTATCCCTATGAAACGGCCGATGGATCCAGAAAGAAGGTCTATGGCCTCTCAATGGTTCTTGGCTACTCCCGAATGAGATATGTAGAATTCTTCCCTAATCAGGGCCTTCCTGCTCTTCTCAAAGGACATCTGGGAGCTTTTGAGTATTTTGGTGGAGTCACTGACATGATCCTCTATGATAACCTTCGGAGTGTCGTCCTTGACCGGAAATATCCGTCTACCGCTTCAGAATTCCATCCTCTCTTTGCAGACTTCCGTGACCACTTTGGATTTACATCACGGCTCTGCCGCCTAGGTCGGGCCAAAACCAAAGGCAAAGTTGAGCGTGCAATTCACTACATCAAAGACAACTTCTTGTATGGTCGAACCTTCCACTCCATTGAGGATTTGAATCTTCAGGCACGAAAATGGCTTAATTGCGTCAATGGGAAAGTTCATGGAACCACCCATGAGATTCCGTTTGATCGCCAGGTTCGGGAGAACCTTCGTCCTTTCTCCTCGTACAAACCGTATCTCCTCAAGAGGAAAGAATCCCGAAAAGTTTCCAAAGACTGCTACATCTCGCTATACGGGAATAGCTACTCAGTTCCCTGGAAGTTTGCAGGAAGGCGTGTTGACGCATATATCCATGAGAATCACGTGTCAATTCATGCTGATGGCACAGAGATCTGCACCCATATTCTCCTGAATGGGAGAAATGAGCGTTCAAAGAAAAAAGAGCATTTTGAAGGGCTTTACAAAGAAGTCCTGGGTTTATCCAGCAATGGTGCAAAGAAGGAGCGGGTAAACAAACCAGCCATTGATCAGCACTCTGTTGAGACACGAGATCTTGCCGAATATGACGTTTTTGCAGAGGAGGGTCGGATATGACGACTCTTCTTCTTGAGCAGATCCATCACCGCCTTACCATGATGAAACTGGATGCGATGGATGCTCTGCTTGAACCAACGCTTGAACGTGCAATGAACGAGAATCTCAGTCCCATTGAGACGATTGGGTATCTGATTGAACAGGAATGGAACAACAGGACGTCGACGAGAATTAGAACCCGGACAAAAAGTGCTGGTTTCCCTCTCCTGAAACGAATCGAAGAGTTTGATTTTGCGTTCCAACCCTCAATTGATCAGACGGTGATCAGGGATCTTGCCACTCTGAGATTTATCGATAATGCAGAGAATGTGGTCTTCCTTGGACCACCTGGTGTTGGTAAAACACATCTGGCGATTGGTCTGGGTGTTTCTGCAATTGAACAGGGGATCCCGGTTCTCTTCATCAATGCGTCTGTCCTGATCGAACAGCTCAAAGAAGCATATCACAGTGATCAGCTTGATCGGTATCTGAAGAAACTCACCCGGCCAGGTCTCCTGATCATCGATGAGATCGGGTATCTTCCATTCGATGCTCAGGCAGCATACTGCTTCTTCCAGTTGATATCCCGGCGATATGAGCAGGGATCAACGATCTTCACCTCGAACAAATCGTTTGGTAACTGGGGGGAGATCTTCCAGGATCAGGTAATTGCCGCAGCACTTCTGGATCGAATCCTGCATC
>NZ_JALJYG010000030.1 GCF_024170505.1 Methanocalculus alkaliphilus | reverse complement strand
TTGGCAGCGTTGAACAGTTCCCGAGGACTCTCGTACCTCAGTACAGTGTTCGACGCAGGTGGGCTTAACTGCCGGGTTCGGAATGAGTCCGGGTGTATCCCCACCGCTATGGCCGCCATAACCACAAGCCAAGGCCCAGATTTGAACTGGGGTGTAGCTGATCTGCAGTCAGCCGCGTGGCCGCTCCGCCACCTTGGCGCTGTGTATTCTGCGGAGTATACTATGCACTCTTTACAGAATTAAAGGTATGCATCCGGATATCGTCTGGGTTCAACAGAGTAATTGTCTGAGTTGTCTGGATTTGGGCGTTAGTACCCGCCGGACTGAACACGTCGTTGCCTTCGTGCGTATATCCCGGGCCTATTAAGCGGGTCTTGTACCCGTGCCCTATAACGGAGTCTCTTTTCAGGCTGAGTTTCAAGCTTAGATGCTTTCAGCTTTTATCTCTTGCCGCGTAGCTGCTCGGCACTGCCCTGTCGGACAACCGATACACCAGTGGCGACGAAAGAAAGTTCCTCTCGTACTATTTCTTTCTTGCCCTCAGACTCCGCACACTCCTGATAGATAGTAACCGACCTGTCTCACGACGGTCTAAACCCAGCTCACGATCCCCTTTAATAGGCGAACAACCTCACCCTTGGCTGCTGCTGCACAGCCAGGATGGAAAGAACCGACATCGAGGTAGCAAGCCGCCGGGTCGATATGTGCTCTTGCCGGCGACGACTCTATTATCCCCGGGGTAGCTTTTCTGTAGTCAATAGCCCTCATCAACAGGGCGTATTGGTTCGTTAGACCCGAGTTTCCTCTCGCGATGACTTGCTGTGCGTCATCGCGTCAGGCCAACGTATGCTCTTGACACTCTTCTGTGAGTTTCTGACTCACATGAGTTGACCTTAGGGCACCCTTGATATTTTTTCGAGGGTGTGGCGCCCCACCCAAACTGCCCACCTACCGATGTCCTCTTCATTCAAGAAGAGTGAGTACTACAGCAGAGCAAGGATGGTGTCTCAACGGCGACTCCCTGATCCCCGGAAGGATCAGTTCGACGTCTCCCATCTACGCTGCGCATGCAATACCGTAGTACAACGACAGGCTGCAGTAAAGCTCCACGGGGTCTTCACTTCCCATCAGGAGTCCCTAGCCTCTGCACTAGGATAAAAGGTTCAACGGACTTGTGGTAGGGACAGTAGAACTCTCATTGTTCCATTCATGCAAGTCGCCAATTAAGCGACAAGGTACTACGCTACCTTAAGAGGGTCATAGTTACCCCCGCCGTTTACGGGTCCTTCGTCCGATTGTACTCGGTGTTCAGATACCCGCACTGGGCAGGATTCACAGACTATACGAGTCCTTACGGAGTTGCAGTCTGCTATGTTGTTATTAGACAGTTGGAGTTCCCTGGTCACTGCGACCTGCCTGATCTCCAGGCAGGCACCCCTTCTCCCGAAGTTACGGGGCCATTTTGCCGAGTTCCCTTACCACAATTAGCTCCGATACGCCTTGGTCTTTTCAACCAGGGGCACCTGTGTCGGTTCTCAGTACGGTCAACCAGATCCCTTTTCACGGGCTCCAGGAGTCGACCACGTTACCTCATCACGTCTTCTGCGGTTTCTCACCATGACGGTACTCCACCGCGTTGAACGCTTGAACGGAAACGACAGTTCCGCGTGGTATATCCCGAAGCGTCGGGGTTTCAAAAGAAACGATATCTGATTGGTACAGGAATATTAACCTGTTTCCCTGTTGACGTGCTCGAATTACGGCACATCTTAGGACCGACTAACCCTCGGCTGACGAACATTGCCGAGGAAACCTAGCCCTTTCGGCGGAACGGATTCTCACCGTTCTATGCTTCTACTACTGCCAGAATTCTCATTCCTGTACGGTCCACAGGACCTTACGCCCCTGCTTCTATCCATACAGGACGCCCCTCTACGCGATCACCGAATAATCGGTGCGCCGTGGTCTCTGCAGTAGGCTTTAGCCCCGTCCATTTTCTGCGCCCCAAACCTTGACTGGTAAGCTGTTACGCACTTTTTAAAGGGTAGCTGCTTCTAAGCTCACCTTCCAGTTGTCTTTGGCCTGGGACCTCATTCAGTGTTGACACTTAGCCTACATTCGGGGGCATCAACCACGGTCTGGGTTGTCTCCCTTACGGACTACAAGCTTACCCCGTAGTCCGGACTACCCGTCATCTCCGACGTTGGGGAGTTTGGAGTTTGACAGGAGAGCGAGGAATTTCTTCCCCGGAATCCCCAATCAGTGCTCTACCTCACCAACCATCTCCGACGAGGTCATGCTGCGGCATGTTTCGAGGGGAACCAGCTGATTCCCGGTTCGATGAATCTTTCACTCCTATACGCAGGTCACGCGAATGATTTGCATATCAAAACCGCCTGCGGTCCTCCACGCACCTTTCGGCACGCTTCAACCTGCCCACGCATAGATCACCGGGTTTCGGGTCTTATCCTACAGACTCCACGCACGTTGAATACGTCGTTCCAGGCACGAATGCTACGAACTTGTTGCTTTCGCTTCGGCTTCCCTTCCGGTTAACCTCGCCTGCAGAATAAACTCTCTGGCCCGTTCTTCAAAACGTAAGATATGACATCGGCAACTGTCGCCCGTACTACCGCCTCGCGACGGGTTCCTTCGCGCAGAAGTTCCTTGCACGCCATATCACACGGTCACCAGTTCGTTTCAGGCGCTTTGCACATCCTTTTTAGGGATCCTTTTCAGCTTTCGCTCACGCTACTAGTTCGCTATCGGTTTCGAGAAGTATTTAGTTTTGGAGGTTGATGACCCCCGGATTCACGCGAGAATTCCAACCCGCGCTACTCAAGACACTCCCGGAAACAGACCTGATTATACGTACGGGACTATCACCCTCTCTGATCCACCGTTCCAGGTGAGTTCCGTTTCTCAGGACTGCATCCGATGGGAGGCTTTCAACACCACATCTCCCCGGAGGGATTCGGTTTGAACTCTGTCGTTTTCGATCGCCTCTACTCACGACATCTCGGTTGATTTCTCTTCCTGCCCCTACTGAGATGTTTCAATTCGGGGCGTTCCCCATCCTGACGGATTGATACCGAAGTATCGGGATGTCCTATTCGGGGATCTCCGGATCACAGGCTCCCTGCACCTTCCCGGAGCATATCGCTGCTTGGCACGCCCTTCATCAGCTCTCGAACCGAGCCATCCACGAACTGGCATAATTACCAGATTCATTATACAATTAGGTTCCGTTGAACCCATGTAACGTCCAGATGCATTACCTTTACACAGCATCGTCAGGTCAGTGGCAACTGACCTTCAGCCCTTCCCCGGTGACTCGCATCGCCGGGTGCATCAGACCGTTGGAACACGCTGTAACAGAGTGTTACAATATGTACCAACGGGAGTGGACCCAAGGGGATTTGAACCCCTGGCCTCGGCGTTGCAAACGCCGCGCTCTTCCAGCTGAGCTATGAGCCCTGAT
>NZ_JALJYG010000029.1 GCF_024170505.1 Methanocalculus alkaliphilus | reverse complement strand
GGCGGTTGTAACCTATTTTTTTTTGCAAATTTGGGTTTGTTGTAGGGTTTTCAACCCTCAAGTGATCGTTGTTGGGGGGGTTAATCGAAAAACTCCTAAGCTTCCCCGAGCAAACGCTTTAACTCCACAGGCGAGAAGTCCCCTTGCGCACCCGTGCAGGTGGACATATCTTTATGTACGTCTTTATAGAATTTATAGATGTGCACATTGGAACAAATGTACGTAAATGCCATGATGTGCATAGAGAGGGTTTCTATGACATCACAAAAAGAGATGAACACAATTATCCATAATAGAAACTATAACCATTATTTATTATGGATAAAAACCTGATATTCTCAACACATGCTAAATCCATGATGCATGAGCGGATGATTCAGGAAGAATGGGTGTTGAATACCGTACTGTTCCCAGATAGAGTTGAAGAGAGAAAGGATGATGAGGTACATTATCTCAAAGTGATTCCAGATGCAAAGGGAAAAGTACTTCGAGTCATCATAAATCCAATTCTATCTCCAAATCGTGTGATAACAATATTCTTTGACAGGAGGGAACGACCATGAAAGTGACCATCGATAAAGAGGCTGATGCAGTGTATATGCGGCTGTCTGATGCCCCTATTAAGGATTCAGAAGAGATCAAGCCGGGTGTCATCCTCGATTACGATGACGAGAATAACCTGATTGGAATTGAGATCCTCAATGTCTCCAGGCGTGTGCCTTCCGCTGCATTGACCTCGATTCAGCTTGAAACTGCATAATCTCATCCCTTTTCTTTGTATTGGGTGTGGTTGCATAATCTGACGTCTATCCCGAATGGGACAAAAGGTATCATCGACACGAATATCATTCTCTATACGGCTCTGGCTCATCCCTATTATCAAAAATCATCAGCAGATTTCTTATTGCGAATAGAAAGAGAGGAGATACAGAGTTTTATTCCATCAATAGTGAGGGATGGGTCTGTATCGGGTGGTATGATAGATATGCGAGGGGAATGTCTATAATTATTTTATTCGGTTATTGCAACAGGATGCACATTCGAAGGCATATTACGCTTTTTTGATAGTGGTTTTGTTGTTGATTAGGTTTTATACGTACCTATCAAAAGTGTCATTTTATAGTATTCAAAAATTCATCCCGCGAAACATTTGCTTGTTTGAGAATACTCTTAAGAGTTCCTTTTTTTACAGGATTATGGAAAGGAACTGTTACCGTATCACTACCACGCTGCAAAAAAACATGGCTGCCTTTGTGTCTGACGACGACAAATCCAGGTTTTACCAGAGTTTTATAACTTTTTGCCCGGAGATTATCGGTAGTTCAGGCACTTCTAACATCCACCGTTGTACCTTCCCCAAGAATTCCTGCTTGTTCCCGTGTAACCTCAAGCACCAGTGCAATAGCTTCTTTGATCTTCTCAAGTGCTTCTTCTTTCGTGTCACCCTCACTGATCGCTGCTGGAAGCTCCAGACAACGTACAGTAAAACCACCTTCTTCTGCTGCTGCAAGAGCTACTGTATATTTCATGATTAGTCATCGTTGTTTCGGGTATAGTAAAGTTAATCCAAAGAGATCTCTTTGTAAAGAGCCGATCCAAATCAGGAGGATAGGGGTTCGGAACTCTTAATGAAGAATGATAGAGGGTTCAACAAGACACAGAATCTTGAGATCCTCATCCCTGATGACCTGATCAACAAAGCAGACAAATAATCGAAATGCCCATCCTCAGAAGGGACCCCTTTTTCAACACCGGCCTCTGTGACCAGCTTCGTGCTCAGCCGGGACAGGAGCAGTGTGCCCCCCTCCGGGTCGCCCTCCCCGGCTGGCCGCAATTGTCCGGATGCTGGTATCAGGATCCGGTCTGATTCTCTCCATCCGGAACTATTGTCTGATGAAAGCCCGGGAAAGCAGGCATCCTCCATGTACCATATTGTACCAGTTTCGATCAGATCACCCGCCTCCTGGTCTGCCAGGTGAAGGTTTTGGTCATGGGTTGGAGACGAACCGGGAAAACGCTACAGGAAAACACCTTGGGGCGTATCGAAGATTACTCATAGGATACCATTCAAGTTCTGGTATCGGACATGCAGCAGATTAATCATCAGAATTATGATCTCGTCTTCAAAGAGGCCTTCTCTCTCTTTGAGAACCGTTCCCTGGACTTCCTTGGGCTGGATTTTCCCCGGAAAAGAACCAAACTGCGCTGGAACGAGGGGAAGAGTTCAATGAGCTCGAATTAATCTTCCTGCCTGTTAGATCGTGACGGATGGAGAGTTCGCATGATTTTTTTGGAGATGGAAACAAAGATGGATCTGCTTTATGGGGTATTTCTGATCGGACGGTCAGATTCATAGCAGCGAACAAATGCCGTACCCGCCATCGGATGGAACATGGGGTGGACTTTTATTTGGCGATACTTTTTTGGAGAATGAGACCAAGTTGAGGTATCAGGAGAAGATATCTACAAGAGATTGCAGTATTTGCGAAAGCCTGAGAAATGGTTGTTGAAGGTGCTGTTGGTGAGCTTAATCGGACTTTTACGTCAAAAAGGGTACATGGGAGTTACTGATTGGGGATTATAATGGGAAACAGACGTCTTGAACAGGATTTACAGAGCGAAATCAGGGAACTGCCCCTTCATTACCAGAGGAAAATTCTGGATATTGTACGGCTTATGAAGATAGGATGCAGACCTGCAATAAAAAAACATGACATTCTTGAATTAAAAGGGTGCGGGAAAGATATCTGGAAAGGTAACGATGCCAAGGAATATGTCAATAGACTGAGGGATGAATGGAATCGAATATGAAACAACCAGGTAATGACCATGTCAATTTAAAGCATGGGGATGAGGTTGAAATACGAATAATCCCGGATTCTCAGGTAAACAAATAGTTGGTGTCTTCCAGATCGACGATATTGAGATAATAGATGAAATAATCGAGTCTGATTTCGAGGGCAGATTATTGGGGCTGGTTACATTCAAACAAAACCGAATAGGCTGGTTGATAGACAGCCCGTAGATATCTGCATGATAACCGTTGTCTCACCGGAGGGAGTGCCGTGCACACGTCAGTATCGACTACTCAATACAGAGATTAAACGGCATTCATCCCACAAATGGACTCGTGGACTTCCTACCTGTTGGATCGTGAAGATACCCTGTTTATGGTAGAAAAGCCTTTGAGGTATGAAAACCCAATGCTGGATATGGATCCCCATACCTTCTCCAGATATTCAATACAGGTTTCAGGAGCAGTCCAGAGGGTTGGCTATCGGCATATTGTTCAGAATATTGCTAGAAAATTAAAAATTACCGGCTATATCGAGAACCTTGAAGGATATGATGTGCATATCATCGCAGAGGGCCGTGTATCTGATCTTGATGCCTTCATCCAGGCTATCAGGAATGTGGACTATTCGGTAGAAGTTGAAGAGATTTGTACCGTGAAGGAAGATTATAAAGGAGAATATTCTTATTTCACAGTAATCAGAGGCTCTCCTGAAGAAGAACTTGCAGAGAGAATTGATACCATAATTGCTATCTCTTCACGGATGGAGAGGAAACAGGATATCTCCCTTGAGAAGCACGATACGTCCATTTCATTACAGGAAAAGACGATTGGTCTGCAGGAAAAGACGATTGGTCTGCAGATAGAGACGCTTACTGAAGTGAAAGGAATGAGAAGTGATCTCGATAACCATCTCAATAAGGAGATCTCTGAGATGCGTATGGAATTAAAGGAGATCAGGACGGCATTGATAAACTATGGAATTATGAATGCGGCAAAGTCCTGAGAAGAATACAATAATCTCTCACCTTATCCCTCCAGGCGGAACACTCCTCAATGCCCCTGCCTTTTCATGCTCTAGTAAAGGAGATCCTCATTGCCACCAGGCGGGGCTTGCCGCCCTGCCGCTCCAATTTGAGAAGAGGAACACCCGCCCGCCTGCTCGTCGCATCCGTACCGCTGTAAGCGCTTGCATGTCAGATGTATGAATAATTCTCAAAGAAGATCCTTCTCATGATACATGAGAATAAGTGCTTCCCCGTCAACCGTGCAATCGATTACCTCCATACACTGCTGCTTTGAAAGATGGAGTTGTTCTGCCATAAGACTGAGCAGCCGATCACCGATCTCCTTTTTCCCATGAGATAACCATGTTCGGATCGCTATATCGCACCCATTGTGCCGGAATGTCAGTTTGATATGCTTCGACATCTCTGTTGAGAATCCTTTCTTCTTCAGGCGGGCAATATTTATGTGATTCTTCCGGCTCACCGCATCAGATCCCCTCTGGTATGCGGGATAGGAGCTTCTGCCTGAACAATTGTGCTCCTGAAGAGAGTTTGTGGATATCCTGCTCTCCATAATCCTTCCAGTTCTCTTCGAATTCATTGTCAGGAATTGGTGAGAATCTCATTTCGGGCTGCATCACTTGATACCAGGAACTCCACGAAGCAGAGAGTAATTTCCGATACGCCACTACCTTCCCCGTCAACGATTAGAGATGCGAGTTACATATATATGCATGTGTACCCTCTATTGTGTAACCAAACGTGTGGAGGTATGTGTAGTATGGGGACAAATCTTGCACTCGATGATCATCTCATTGCTGAAGCTCAGGCAATCGGGGGTGCCCGCACAAAGAAGGCCGCGGTTACTGAAGCTCTTGAAGAATATATTCGGAGAAGAAAACAGGTACGGATCACGGAGCTCTTTGGAAAGATAGAGTACGATCCGGAGTATGACTATAAAAAACACCGTCTGCGAAGATGAAAGTCCTTGTTGATACCTCAATCTGGTCTCTTGCTCTCAGGAGAAGAGGTGTTCTGTCAGAAGATGAAAAGGTATCAGTCAGTGCACTGATCGATCTCATCGATGATGCACGGGTTGTTATGATCGGCCCAATCAGGCAGGAACTTCTCTCTGGGATCTCATCAATGTCACAGTTCGATGACCTCAAAGAGCACCTGCAATCCTTTGAAGACCTGCCCCTTTACCGTGAGTATTATGAGAGGGCCGCGGATTTTTTTAATATTTGCAGACGATCCGGTGTTCAGGGCTCACATATTGACTTTTTAATCTGTGCAGTGGCAGTTGAAGCGAGTCTGCAGATTTATACCTCAGACCGTGATTTTATTCAGTATGCAAAGCACCTGCCTATCCATTTATATGGGACATAACCGAATAACTCCCCATTCAGAACATCCACCGTTGTAACTTTCCCAAGAATTCTTGCTTGTTCCCGTGTAACCTCAAGCACCAATTCAATGGCTTCTTTGATGTTCTCGAGTGCTTCTTCTTTCGTGTCACCCTCACTGATAACTGCTGCAAGCTCCAGATGTCAATGTCGGTTTACTTTTCCCCATTTCCGTCGGCGTAAAAATACCCAAATGCGTCGGGATAAAATTCCCCAGTTATGTCGGAATAAAAATCC
>NZ_JALJYG010000028.1 GCF_024170505.1 Methanocalculus alkaliphilus | reverse complement strand
AATGGGAGATCCAGTCTAATGCTATCGCCGACTACCTAAAGGATCCAAAGTATGCGCTCTAAATTTTTTTCGGAGGGTTATGCGTAAGTCCTATCCTGAATTATCTTTAAAAGACTATTGTGGGAGTGGGCGGGTCCGATACATTTCTGATCGGCAGATCCATCCACCCTCTTAAAATTTGATGAGTCCCAGCAGAATCATCACAATGATAGCTAAAATAACTGCCCCAAGCAGGCCGAAGATATACCACCCGACCAGAAATGCTAGTACCGCTCCGATACCCATTGCACCCCAGTTTACTGTCATTGCCATCCTGTATCACCCTCTCTTTATTATCTCTTCCCTGGGGTCGGTTCATCCTTTCATCCCGGAGAGACCGACCCCGCGGATACGCTACTCTTCTCATAGGATCTATTAATAACCGACTGAGAACAAGAGAGAGCCTCTCTGGGGAGGGAGTTTGGTATCTTCAGAGGGTATGGCGCAAACCAGCTTCTGTTCCAATACGTCTCTTTTCAGCTTCCTACTCCACCATCACCTTATTCGCCTTCTGAAACAGCCCCGGTGGCATCGGGCGATCAAGCTCCCATAGGATGCTCATCGGCCTGCTCCCCTCATGGGAGATGTACCGGGCAGTCCCAAGGAAGATGAACGGCTGGGTGATACCGCCGTTCTTCGAAAATTCCCGGACGAAGAAGAGTACATTTGTCCCATGCTCTTCATGCTCGATGTACCGGCGGCCGACTGGGGATGTTTCGGAGGTAGCGTTCTGGGACTGCCAGTGGAAGAGGGTGTCGGTCACCGCGTAGTCGTTGTACATCGTCGTCGGCGAGTAGAGCTCCTCGGTCTTCTGCAGGGTGATGAAGAAGATGTCAATCTTCTGGTCTCGAAGATAGACAACACCTTCACGCATCCCGGCAGCAGCCCGTTCTGTCAGGGTATGGTGGCCGAGAGCTGCAAAGGCCTGATCGCGGGTGTAAGTGCAATGGAGTTCAAGCGGGCTCTCAAACTCTTTGGCAATCGGTTCAGGAAGAAACTCGATATGATCATAGGTATAGCCCAGGAGATCATCAATCTCATCAGCGATCTCCCGATGGTCGAGGATATCAGAGAAGATCTCCTGTAATGAGAGAGTGGGATCGGTAATCTGTCTATCATAGAGGGAGTAGTAGAAGAGGGCAATAATCTTCTCGTCAATTGGTGTAAGGGGGCGATCTGTGAAGGCAACCGGATCCTGCAAAAATGATCGAATACAGTCAATAACAAGTGGAGAATCAATGGTTGAGAGCCGTCGTGCAGCCACCTTTGAGAAGAGAGTCTCATTCAGGTACTTCTCTGGATAGACACCTGCTTCTGAGGCAAGGCGTGTAAAGGTTCCTTTCGCATAGATATCATCTGGTGTGAGTGTATGCTCTTCCAGAAACCGCCTAAAGGAGAGGGGCTTACCCGTCTCCATCTCAAATCCTTTGATCCGGTCGATGAGGTACCGCTTATTCAGGAGATTCGCCTTGATGTTCTCTAATATTCTCTCCTGAGCAACCTTCTCGAGATGAAGGTGGCATCCCTTTGGAAGCTGATAGGCACTGCTCTGAACCTGAGCCTGCAGGTTCATGCCGCCTGGTGAAAGGAGGGCAAGAAGCTTCTCTCCAAACCGATACCGGGTATTATGCCGCCCAACAAAGTCAAGGACCGTCAGGCATTCCTTTCCTTCCATCAGGCGGAGCCCACGACCGAGCTGCTGGAGGAAGACGGTGAGGCTCTCGGTCGGTCGGAGGAAGAGGATGGTGTTGACCTCCGGGATATCCACGCCCTCATTGTAGAGATCGACGATGAAGATGAAGGTGATCTCCCCTGTGACCAGTCGTCTCTGGACAGAATGCCTCTCTTCTCTCGGACTCTGGCTATGGAGTGCTGCTGCCGGGATACCGGCTTTCTGGAAGGATGCAGCCATATATTCTGCATGCTCGATGGATACACAAAATCCAAGCCCGATGATATCCCGGATATCTGTCGTATACCGATCGATTGACTGGATAATATGATCGACCCGTTGGCTGGACGCGGTATAGAGTTTTGAGAGTTCCCTGGCATCGTATCTCCCCTGCTTCCATGAGACGCCATCGAGATCGACGACATCGGTGACGCCAAAGTAATGGAACGGTGCAAGCAGTTTCCGGTTGATCGCCTCGGCCAACCGGATCTCGGCAGTGATCTTCCCCCCAAAATATCTGAAGATTTCAAGGCCATCCATCCGTTCCGGGGTTGCGGTGAGGCCGACAAGAATCTGTGGAGTATAGTAGGAGAGCAACCCTTGGTACGAAGGGGCAGCAGCATGATGAAACTCATCAACGATGATCATATCATAATAGTCAGGTGTCGTCATCTCCGGGAGATTGGTACTGTTGAAACTCTGGATAGAGACGAAGAGGTGATCGATCTCTGAAGGCCGGTTCCCTCCCACCATGAGATCACCGAAGTTGGGGTCCCGGAGGATCCCTCTGAAGACCTGAAGGCTCTGCCTGAGGATCTCTTCCCGGTGAGCGACAAAGAGGAGTCGGGGGTACTGTCTATCATCTGGAATCTGGTTCTTATAATCAAATGCCGAGATGACGGTCTTGCCTGTACCTGTTGCAGCAACGATCAGGTTGCGATAGTTTCCATGAAGCTGCCGTTCAGCCTGGAGCCGCTCAAGAATCTCTTTTTGAAAGTAATATGGCCGAATGTCAAAGACAGGATAGAGGGTCGCCTCTTTTGAGGTTTCTTTTGAGAGAGCACGCCTCAGCCGGTCCCGCTCCTCATGCTGGTAGAGGATGAACTCTGGAGAATGCCAATATGACTCAAAGGTGGTCTCAATCTTTCGAATGATATCCACTGAGTCCTGTTCGGTCACCTTGACGTTCCATTCGAGGCCGCTCGTCATGGCGGGATTGGAGATGTTTGCCGATCCGATATACGCAGTAGAGAACCCGGTCTTTCTATGGAAGGCATAGGTCTTCGCATGGAGCCTCGTTCTATCGGTATCATACGATATGCGAATCTCTGTATTTGGGAGTTTTGCGAGCTCTTCGATTGCCTTGAGATCGGTTGCACCCGTATAGGATGTGGTAATGATCCGCAGGGTATTGCCTCGCTGTACAAAGTCGCGGAGATCATCGATGATGAGCCTGATTCCACTCCATTTGATGAATGATATCAGGAGATCAATTCTATCTGATGATCGGATCTCCTGCTTGAACTCATTTGCCAGGCTTGGTTCATTCGGAGACCCCGTAAAGAGACTGCTCTGAGCGATTGATGTCCTGGGCCGGGTGAGCATCCGATCTCCGGTTCGTCCACCCTGTTGAATAGCTAAAAGGAGTTCTGCATCTGATGTGATCGTACAAAGTTCGGTGGCAGCACCCTTCATCTGTGAGGAGAGGAGCCCGATGATCTCGTTACAGAAGGCGACCTGCTTATCGAGTGGAATATGCTTCTCATCTGCAATCCGAAGGGTGCGAAGGATCGTTTTGTGGAGATATTGGGAGAGGATCGCCTGTGAGTCGTATTTTTCTATCTTCTCTCTTTGGATCACGTTCCCTTCTCTATCGAGTCGGTTGAGCTTTGATGAGAGATGCTCATAGATGAGCTGTTCGTAGATGCCGGGGGCGGGATCCATACTACAATTCTGTGGTGATCATGAAAAAGTTGTTGTTATTGAAAAGAGGAGATTGGCATCAGCAGGGAGGGGATCAAGATAATCCATTCCGACATACTGACAACGGAACAACCTCCGGCATTTTAACAGGTGATAAGCTCACTCCCGACAGAAGTGTATGATATGATCTTCATAAAATAGAGTTGATGGAGGATGCTGCCCTGTGGGGTACACCATATTCGCATATGATTGATCCGGGCGAATGCCTTTGTACAAACAGGAGGGTACCATCCCCATTATCTCAGTCTCGTTCCTTTCCGATGATGATACAATTCAGGCTCCCTGATTCTTCGCGATCATCTGGTCCACATAGGCATTTACATTCCTGATGAAGATATCAACATAATCAGGGGCAGGAATTAATGGCTGTTCGAGGAGGAGACTGGTATCCGACGATATTTTTCCATCCTTGACAAACTCAAACCCCGCCTTCCTGACCAGAGCCCGGTACTCATCAATGAGCGGTTTCATCTCATCATCCTGCAACAGGGAGCCGCCACCCCGGTATATCTCCCCCACACATTCTGTCAAAAAATTCCGTGCCATCCTCTGGGTAAGCAATCGAAGGACCTGGAAATGACTTTGTTCCGGATACCCGGAGTTTGCGATCATAATAAATCCTGGATCCCGCTTCTTTCCCATGACATGCCGGACCTCGCCGTTTGGATCTCTTTCAAAATGGGGATCACCGGTTGGTAGGAGACGATCAAAGAAGTCCTTCATAATCCCTGAGACATTGTCCATGTGCAGTGGTGTTGCATAAATCACAAAGTCAGCAGAGAGGTAGGTATCCAGTAGCTCATCCATATCATCGGAGATGATACATTTTCCAGGAGTATTCCACCAGCAGGAGAAACACCCCTGGCAATGTTCAATCGTTCGATGGGCAAGGAAGATATTCTCTGTTTCCGCACCCCCGTCCCTAGCCCCGGCAAGAAAAGCATCAACAATAATATGCGTATTGCTTGCTTCTGCATGGGGGCTCCCGTTGAATGCAACGATCTTCATACAACCTCCCCGAATCCCTTGTCTCGGGGATTCGTTGCGCACCCATTATGCGAGGAGACATATAAAATTATAGTTGAAGAATCCCTTCACCGAATCCTTTCCGTCCGCTCACACCCCTTCCATCACCTCCGGGATCGCCTCCTGCATCATCTTCCAGACAGCAGCAGCCGGTATCCCCATCCGCCCGGAGAGGGCCTCTGCCCGGCGGAGGATCACGTCCACCGGATCGAGGCCGTCCATCCGGATATTCCGCTTCCAGAGGGCGGGATGGGCGGTGGCATCGGCAAACTCCGTCCTGATGGCCTCCCGCTGCCGGTCTCTCACCGCCAAGGCCTTCCTCTTCTCCTCCTCATCCTCCTGCTCCACCTTCTCAAGAAGCGTTGAGAGCCGGGTGATCTCGGCGGTCTTCTCTGCGATCTGGTCCCGGAGATAGGAGAAGTGCACCTCCCTGCCGGGCTGGGCGATCTCGCCATCGAAGTAGAGGCAGAGGAGGCGGGAGGCGAGCCGGGACGGGTTTCCCCCGTCGGCCCGGTACTTCTCAAGGGGGAGGGCAAGGGATGGATCCAGGCTGAAGGTGACACGGTGCCGCCGCCGGGGTGTCCAGGCCTTCTGCGGGAGGGGGATCGTCTCTTCAGTCGCCGGGTCATGGTGATATCTCGCTTCCATGCAGAGAAGGTAGACTGTCCGGGATAATCCCTCTTCACCGTGCGGTTCGGGAGTGTTCCATCGACCTGATCAGGGGATGGGGGCCGCTCTTCTGGTGGTCACTCGGAAAAAGTCTCTAGTACTCCTTCAGCGTATGATCATTCTTCAGAGTATGATCCATCATCAGGAAGGAGGAGAATACAAGAGACGAAGACACATTCGGGCTGCAGAAGAAGGATATATACTCACCGCGACAAAGAGAGATCCATCTGTTTTCATCCGGAGAGCGGGGTCGATCCCCGGAGGGTACGCCGGAGAGTACCTGCTCGAACGTTTTCCGGATCAGTATGATCCGTCATACCATGATGATCCATCATATCCTCCTCCCCCATGGTATCCCGATTCGTCTCCGCCGCTCCCCTTCTCCCGGTGAGGAAAAAGGAATCTCCAGGTAATCTTTATCACCGGAACAAACACTCACACCCTGCACACGGCTCTTCCTTACATCCACCATGATCATCTCTGATAGGTATGAAGCAGGAGCTCATCCTTACTAATCAGGCACTCTTTAAAAACGCTGCAATCCTTGACTGTGACCATACCCCGGAGGCAGTGCATTTCCGGGAGAAGCAGCTTGCCGAGCTTGCCTTCCGGATCCGGCCCGGCCTCCATGGGTTCCGGCCGGTCACCACCCTCTGCCGGGGCCTCCCCGGAACCGGGAAGACCACAACGGTGAAACATCTCTTCACTGAGATAGAAAAGACAACTAAACGGCTCGTCCCGGTCTATGTGAACTGCAGGACCGACCAGACGACGTATCTGGTCTTCAGCACAATCTACACAAAACTCCTCGGCCATGCCCCGCCGAGGACCGGGATCCCTGCCAGGCGGCTGATGGACGCCATCGCGAGGGTGATGATCGACCGGGATATCGTCCTCCTCGTCTGCCTCGATGATCTCTGCCATCTCGCTCATGCAGGGGCCCGCAACACCATCCTCTCCTCCCTCACCCGGATGTACCTCGATTATCCGGGCTGCCGGATCGGCCTCATCCTCACCATGAGCGACCCCGATACCGACCTTGCCGATCTCGTCGATGGGAGCGTCTATGCAGGTCTCCTCCCTGAGGAGATCTTCTTCCCTCCGTACTCGGGGGATGAGATCCGGACGATCCTCGGTGACCGGGTCAAAGGGGCAGCCCTGCCGGATGCCATCTCCCCGGAGATGCTCGATCTCATCGTCTCGGAGACGCAGAAGGGAGCGGATCTCCGGGTTGGCCTTGCCCTCCTCCGACGCTCCCTCCTCAGTGCCGACCGGGCCGGGCGACGATCCGTTGAGAGGGAGGATATCATCTCTGCATCCGGGGATGCCCGGCTCTTCCGGCTGAAGGAGACAATCCGGGTCCTCTCCGCAAAGGAGCGGCGGATCCTCCCGATCATCGCAACGCTCCCGGAGCGGCCGGTCCCCACCTCGGGCCAGGTCTATGCCGTGGTCAGGGACCGGGAGGAGATCTCCTATACCACCTTTTACGAGCGGCTGACGACCCTTGCCCATCTCGGGCTTCTGGAGCTTTCAATCCGGCAGCGGAAGGGGAGGACGAGCGAGATCCGGCTGCGGTACGAGGCGGAGGAGGTGATGGGGATCTGTAAGGGGATGGAGGGGTAGGGGGGTCAGAGACGCAGCCCGCAACAGAAAAGAGTACGATCAGCAGGACGGGGAGACGGGAGATCATAGTTGTAGATTCGCGTATGTAGATGGCATGTTGGGTGGGAAGGGATCATTTCTGCGAGGGGATGCTGGCTTTACGAGTGGGCTGAAACCGGGTCCTGTATTCTACCTTCGCTGGATACGTGATTTTTGATGAGATCAATCAGATGCGGTCACTATTATATGATCGGCTTTCATAATCTATCGTGAAGTGGTGCTATGCCGGGAGAAGCAGACAGGCCGCTCATAAAAACAACAACCCAACCGGGTCACCCTTTGGAGAATGGGGGAATAGAGCGATACAAGAAAATAACGAGACTTACTGCCCCTGAGGACTTCATTCTTGATCTGGCCGAAAAAGACCTGGAAGAGTTGTATTGATGATGGTAACGACAGGTTTCTATTTCACGATACCACTATTCTTCTCTCTGTATGTGGTACTACCCGGATCTCATACGCATCGAAGGCACTCCCTGAATGAATCATCGGATATATCAATACTGCCGTCATTGATGACGTTGTACCATACAAAAGCAGGTGCGGTGGGGGAAGTGTGCGACCCATATCGTACCCAGACCCGGAATAAACCTTGGAAAGTGAAATAGTTATGATAAAAGAGCTAAAGCTTATGAATTGGAAGAGTTTCCAGGAGGCGACTCTTTATCTTGACCCGCTCACCGTATTAATTGGCAGCAATGCCAGCGGAAAATCGAATTGCCTGGATGCACTTCTGTTCCTTAACCGTGTCAGTCAGGGTGTTGCTATTTTCCCCGCTATCGCCGGAGATGTGAATCTTCCTGCGCTGCGTGGAGGCATCGAATGGATTTGTCGTAAGCCGGAAAAACAATTCACCATTTCAGTTGTTTTGGGCAGTGAAAATGAAGGACAGGATTATCGATACGACCTTACTGTTTTGGTTAATGGTACCAAAGCTGAGGTGTATGCGGAAGAACTTACCCTTTTAACATATCGTCCCCGAAGTGAAAATCCCAGAGAACAGATGCTATTCCAGACCAAACAGGAAGAGTCCAACTCACCTGGAATCCCCACCTACTTTTACACCGGAACGCAAGGACGCGGCAAACGTCATGATTTGAACCGTGCCAATATCATTCTTTCTCAAGTCGAAACATTGAATGTAAGAAAAGAAATAGTGGAAGGAACGAAACTGGTGCTATCTCAGCTTCAGAAGATTTTTGTCTTTGATCCCATTCCCAGCCATATGCGTAATTACACCCCGCTATCTGAAAGATTGCTGACGGATGGTTCTAATATTGCCGGTGTATTAGCTGGCCTGGAAATGGATAGGAAACAGATCGTCGAAGAAACGCTGACCCGATATCTCAAGGATCTGCCTGAGCGCGATATCAAGCGCATCTGGACCGAACCCGTCGGCAAATTCAAGACCGATGCCATGCTTTACTGCGAAGAAGGCTGGGAAAACCAGCCCACTCATGAGGTGGATGCCCGGGGCATGTCGGATGGAACGCTGCGTTATCTCGCCATTGTCACTGCCCTGCTGACCCGCGAACCAAGTAGCCTGCTCGTGATAGAAGAGGTAGATAATGGACTGCATCCTTCACGGGCGCATCTTCTGGTTGAGATGCTGAAAACGCTGGGAAAGGAACGAAACATCGATGTACTGGTTACCACCCACAACCCCGCCCTGCTGGATGCAGCGGGGGTTGGAATGGTGCCGTTCATTGTGGTTGCTCATCGTGATGATGCGACAGGATTCAGTCGCCTGACCCAACTGGAAGATATCGATCAGTTGCCCAAACTAATCGCCAGTGGAAGCCTGGGGACTTTATCTGTCAAAGGCCGCATTGAAGCCGCCCTTAAGCGAGACGGGGAATTATGAGGCGCGTCCTGATTATCGATACCAGTATTCTCTGCGTCTGGCTGGATGTGCCGGGAAAGAGTACCTGCGGCCCCGATCTCGACAAATGGGACAAACAGCGAGTTAATCAAAAGCTTGATGAAGAGCTGACGAAAAAGACGACTTTCGTGCTTCCCCTTGCCAGCATCATCGAAACTGGTAACCATATCTCTCAAGCAAGCCATAGTCGCAAGGAGCGAGGGGATGCCCTGGCAGATCTAATGCGAAAAAGTGCCGATGAACTCACTTTGCGAACCCTTTGTAAAAGTACCACCTAATTATATTGAAAAACCATAAAGTACAATTATATGTACAAACAAATATAATGCCAGTATGG
>NZ_JALJYG010000027.1 GCF_024170505.1 Methanocalculus alkaliphilus | reverse complement strand
AATGGGAGATCCAGTCTAATGCTATCGCCGACTACCTAAAGGATCCAAAGTATGCGCTCTAAATTTTTTTCGGAGGGTTATGCGTAAGTCCTATTGAAGAAGAAAAAACGGGTTTCAATCTGAGGAAGGGGTTGAAGCCGGATGTGTGTGTGAGTTACTGCAGAACAGTACCTCTCGGCTTCGATCTATTGTGAGTTTTTGCAGAAGAAATGCTTTTCGAGAGGGTGTGTTTCGGCCGTCTTCATCATTCGATGGTGAAATGAAAGCGTATTCAAAATAAACCGCATGTTTTCTTTTGGATTTCATGCTTGACAGGGGAGGAGATTAAACTATACCGGGTTAAGGTGACATTGTAGAGATACCCTATACTTGAAAAGAATCCCTATCTTGACAGAAGATACTTCATCGAGAGAAACAATCGAATCAAAAGACAAACTCCATGGTTTCAAACCACTTTTACATTTTTGCAGTAGGTAGCCGCCCATAAGATGGGTAGTGAAATGCATGAGCCGGATGCGATGAAAGTTACACGTCCGGTTCTTAGAAGGGGGAGAGATGACAACATATCTCCCCTATTCGACGGGGAAAAGTAAACCGACATTGACACCTTCATATAAACTGCCATTGAATTCCCGTGGAAAAGGAATGACGGGTGATTGGTGCCCTGTGGCTGCATGTGGTCGGGGGTGGGTGAGCCCACTTTGCTGACATAGGATTTACGACAGCCTATGGTTGCACATAACGCTTAATATAGGAGAGATCGAATAGGTGTTAGGTACAGGTCTTGCCTAATTTACAGGGTAATACTGACATAACCGTTGTCGCACGGATAAGGTCCTGATTCTTCTGTATGAGTGTTTGAAACCGGGGTTCATAGATCGAAGATTGATCTCCCTTGAGAGCGTCTACTTTTGTGCTGTCGATAGCAACGAGAGTGACCTCATAACCCAAAACAGCGAAGCATACACCAGTTACAAAACCGACATAACCGGTCCCGATGGTAGAGAAAGCACTTCATTTAAACCTCTTCTGAGGATTATAAGTTATCATAGCGATACTCTCCGGGTAATTTTCAACGAACCACACCATAAATGCGGTGACATCTATTTTTTCACTGAGCAAACGTTCCCGTTTCTCTTGTCCCTTCTCCTTGAGATCTGTTTCCTGTAACAATTCCAGTGCCTTCTTGATCGACGCTTCCTGGCTTGCTTTGTCCAGCCTGAAATTATATACAAGATCATACCTACTCTCTTCCTCATCTGTATACCCACGACCGGCAAAGTCACAGAATATCGCATGTGTTCCTAAAACAGCACACTCTGATGCCATGGTTGAGCTTTCTCCATACAGAAGTGTTGCGTAATAGAGGAGATCGTGCATTTTCTCCGGAGAGACAGATATCCGGTATTTTTCAAATTCATCTGGTAGAGTTTTCTCAGAGGTTATGAAGACACGCCCGTACTTTTCGAACTCACGAATCGCCTTTCGCTTGATATCTATAGTAAGGCCTTTGTGCCCCACATCATGGCTCGCCTGCCAAGAGACAAAGCGAACAATGATGAAGGGGTCGCCCTCGGCGAGGCCAAGCTCGGAGAGGACGGCGGGGTCGGGGGTGAAGTAGTTTGGATGGAGGTAAGCAAGTTCGTGGTAGCCATTGTAGCGGATCTGTTTAGGGCCAATGTCGTCCAGGTAGCAGGAAGGCGTGCAGATACTATCTGAAAATGGAAAGCTAATCGCGTTACCTAATATTGCATGCTCGGTATCAGTGAAATTAATCGATTTTGCATGAGTAAACTGTGACACATGTGTTGCAATAATGGCATTTATACCCATTGTTATATCAGGTTTATATTTTCTAGCAATTTTATATAACTGAAAATCTCGAATCAATAGCTCGTAAATAAGCATTAATCCTGAATATCTTTTAGAGGTAGTTATATAACTCAGTTCATATGCATTCAGTAGTGTATGCGTAACGTCCTTGTCGCTTGCTGTTAAAAGGATTTCATGATTACGTTCTCTCATTTGCCAAATGAAATTTTTGAAAAAATGCACATGCCCAGGATGACCGATATCTATAATAATCCTCATGTTCTCATATCTCCTGAGAAAGTTACCCCTAGGCTTCTTTTCTTCCGGGATAACTGATTAAAACAGTTCTTTTCCTTCCGTGAAAGAAAAACATGCTTCCCGCCTCCAGAGCCGATCCACGCCCTTCATAATCACTACATTTTAAATCCATAACCCGGCACCACCACAGTCTACATCAGGAATGTTGACGGCACCTGTTACCGAAGCCATTATAAATGACATCTGTAGATCTTTTAACACTTCCCAATCTGCCACGTCACTATGTAAATCTACTTTAAGCTTTTCAGTTGCATTCTTATTATTATTTACAGCAAAATCTGAATTCCAACCATTGTCAGTGTGAAAAGCCAGTGAGCAGAGCCACATCTCCTTAGCAAGGTGAAGTGTGTATGTACTATCCCTTCCACCACTTATTCCAACGATGTAATCATATTCATTATTCTTATATTTTTCTTTAATTTTATTTATATAATTTTTTGACATATTTTGCCTTTGTTTTCCTAAGGGATGTTTTCTCTCTAATTTATCATGAATATAACAGAATTCACACACACCCTGTTCATCAAACTTGATTATGGGAACGGTAGTATCCATAATACAACGTTTGCCAACCCGCGATCGATTAATGTTATACATACACCATTATATGTATGCATTATATTTATATTTTTTATTGCCATAAATTTAATATGTAAATGACAAATCATAAGATGCTCAGTGAATTAATTTAAGTTTTTTTATCCCAGCCTCTTTCAAAAGCATACCTTCTCTTTTCATTTTTTGTAATTGATACCATTGCCTCCATTATTGCCCCTAATAGAACAAAGGGATCATAACGAGTAATTTCATCATAACAAAGATCATCACTCCAAAATTTTATAAAATCATGTATATGGGATGCATTATTTTTACTTTCAGTTAACCATAATAAATCACCAATTAACCACCGACTTCTCATTCCAATTGAATATTCAATGACAGGTTCAATGTCGCCCTCCATTTCCATGCAATAAAGCAGATATGGAAAATCAACTCCAGAGAAAATTGGAAGAGAAAGAGAACCCCAAAAACGGGGGTTTATTTCCATTAGTTTATATTCATTTGTATAAAAATCTTTTCGAAATTCGACCATTGCAACACCATGCCATTGTATAGCTGAAAGCAGCTTAAAAGAATAATTCTCAAGTTTGGTGTCTCTGATCCCTTCCCGAAGTGTACTTGGCCCTCCACTTGTTGGGTACTCCCTTATTCTTTTATGGGAAAAAAAAGCTCTTAAACTTCCTTGGTTTAACAATACTGATGTTGCATATCCACCTCCGTGGGGTACGAATTCCTGTATCATGAGGTCGCCATAATTTTCCTTGATTTTATTATAAGTGTCTTCTAGGCCCTTTGAAGATTTGACATATGTCACACCTCGCGATCCCGATCCCTCTGTCGGTTTTAAAATTAGCGGGAATTTAAAATTTTTTATTATCTCATCAAATTCTGGTTGTTGATTATACACTGTTTTAGGATGTGGGATACCTAGTTTTTCTGCAAGTTGGATAGTTTTAGCCTTATCACGTCCTAACATCATAGTATTATATTCTACTAGAGGTAGTTTCACAAAAGGGCGAAATTTTTCTATATATTTTGATAATATTAATGTTGCAGAATCTCTAACTGGTATTATCATATCCAACTCATTCTCTAGGACATATTCATACATAAAGTCAGCAAACTCTTCCGGATAAAAATCAGGATCTGGATAGATGACGCGTTTATTCACATACTTAGAAAAAAAAGTCGAGCAAATATAAGTGGATTCTCCAACTATGACGTAGATTCCTTGTTTGGCGAGTGACCGTACAATCGATGGCGTGGCACGTGATCTACCATCTGTTACAAAAACTCTACTCACAAATTTCCCTCCTTTAAAACTTTATTGCATATTGATCTTGCCAGATTTCGAAAATTCTTCGTTTTAATCGTACCAATAATGGCACTTGGTATATGGACATAGGGTGATGATTCACTCCCAAATATTTGTTTTTTTGTGTCTTTTAGCAGTTTCCTGATTTCATCTATATCGGTTATTTCTTGTTGAATGACAGTCTGAATTTTACCAACCTCGTAGCTAAGGTGTGCATCACTCCCTCCTATCCCTTGAAGATCATATCTCTTTGCTAAGTCTGATGCTAAAAAATTTTCATCTTGAGATATCCTTCCATTTAATACTTCAATGATATCAACCATAGCAACAATCTCAGAGGAGGGGGAACGATTTTTTTTAAAAGGGTGAGGTAAAACCACCAAACCGTCTTGCTCTCGTATTTTTTCAATGACTATATGAATGTCGCCAGGCTGAATCTCTTCATTTAAAAAAAGTCCAATGATATCACCTTGGTTTGTGCTTATCTCTTCTCCTATTATTGTAATGATTTCTGAATTATATGATGATGCTTTCATTGCTCCCTCTAGGGTGTTATGGTCAGTTATCGCAAACCCTGTGAGTTCTCTCTTTTTTGCAATTTTATATATTGCTTTAATGCTGCTCAGAGAATCATATGAGTAATGAGAGTGTATGTGGAAGTCAAAAGCAGAAACACTATTTTTCATAATTATCTACCCTCATTTAAATTAAATTTATTATAATATATATATATATATATATACATATATAAATTTCAAATCAAAGGAAAAGTCGCATTGATCAATTATTTCTGTGACATTTATGACTAATCGATCTGTTTTTTTCATTTTAATCCTCAAGTTGATCTTGGATAGGTTTGATAGAAATGTTTTCATCCATAATTACTTCTATTATTTTTTTAATTCTTTTTTCAATAATATCTCCTTTTATTGTCCAATAAAATGGTCTGTTATTTCCAATAGTCGGAAATATCTCGTTAGAAATATCAAGGGGATGAAAATAAAAAATTGTATTCCCACGAATTAAACTTTGTTTGAGACCTTTTAGAATTATATTAGAACCAAGAAATCGTAACATAGGCCCTCCTGAAGTTGGAATTTTAATTCCTAAGAGATTCCAATATGACCACGGAAATTCAGTAAATTCCCCTTTTTTTCCAGAAAATGGAGAATTAGATTTGATATGATATGGGTGTGATGATACTTTTTGTAATGTAGAATCTGACTTGCTATAAAGAGAATTTACACTTACAGAAGAGTCATATAAGAAACCCAATTCACTGAGGGAATCGATCATCCATCCCGCTATGAGTGCATTGGGAGCTCGATATCCATTAACTGGCTTCGCAATACACATCTCAAGGATATCTTTTGCATATTTCGTATTTGTTTCAAATATCTCCTTACTTATGAGAGGCTGTTTCGTCTTTGGATCAATCTTACATGCATGATGCAGACCATGACAGGCAATCTCATGCCCGTCTTTGTCGATTGCTTCAACCAGTCCGGGATACCGCTTCACCACATCGGCGACAACAAAAAACGTGGCTTTGATCTCGTGTTTTTCAAGCAGATCAAGGACGCGGTGGGTAGGCTCAGTCAGGTAATCATACCGGTCAGTCCAGCTCTCGAAGAACTCATCTGTATTTTTGTATACAGAGAATGGTGAGCCACAGACAGATGGGATATGGTACCAGTCCTCAATATCCACAGTAACTGCCAGAGAATGATTAAAATTCTTATGCATGATTATCTCTCCTCCAGAATCATTCATACCACCCGCTATTCTTCTCCATCTGCATGTCAAACAACATTGCAAAGAGAATCCCCTGAGCCCCAAGACCAATAAGAAGCAAAGATACGACGGCAGGAAGAAATATTGGCCCGTTTTGGACAAGTTTGAAGTACAGGCTCCAGGCACCCCCAAGAATGCCCAGCATACAGAAGACTACCCCGAAGAAGTAGTAGAAGACGAGCGGGTGAAACCCAAGAACGACATATTTCATCTTCAAACGCCAGAGGAAATCCTTCAGAAGAAGCCGGGAGAGTCTGACGATGTAGGTACTATACCGGATACCGGATGTCTCCCGGCCATACCGTGAGGGATGAGGGACATTTTTAACCCTGAAGCCGTAGACGTTCAGCTGAACGAGGACATCGTTACAGTACCCATAACCAGGGTATATTGAATCAAGGGGGATTGTATTAAGAGCCCTTCTCGATATAGCAGTGTACCCATTCTGAGGATCGACCATCTGCCAGTAGCCTGATGCAATTTTGGTTAGAAGCGTAAGGATCGAATTTCCGAAGAACCGCCATCTGCTCATGCCCTGCCGGAAGTCACGGTTTACGAGCCGGTTGCCCATGCTGTAATCTGCCTTCTCATCAACAACAGGATCCAGCAAATGGGGCAGGAAGTCCGGATCCATCTGGTTGTCACCGGCCATCACGGCAGTGATGTCAATATCCTCATGAAGGGCTGCCTTGTAGCCAGTGACGATGGCGGCACCCACCCCGAGGTTTTTCTCATGATGGATAACGGTCACCCGTGGATCCATCTCCGAATAACCACGAGCCTTATCAAGCGTTGTATCCGTGGAAGAGTCATCGATGATAAATACGCGGTCAACAAACTCAGGAATCGATGCAAGCGTCTCAAGGATCAGCAGCTCTTCATTATAAGCGGGAACAACCACGGCGATCCGTTTACCACGATACGTACGATAGCCCTGCTCTTCATATTGCGTCATATGAATGACAGGCCGGGGGGATCGACTTATGTACTTAAGCTCCATCATTATGCGCATCCTCCATCAAATTGATAATTGATGAAAATCTCGAAGCTATTTCTGAAGGCATCCTGACGTGATCAACATCATGACTAAATTGCATCGTCTTCCATCTACCACCCTATTGTATACATTCATTATATTAAATATTAATGTTTTAATAAATTTAGAGCCTTCTAAGTACTCTCTTGGCCACATAACATTTGGGAAACACCCCCCCTAAGGTGAATAAATTAAAGAAATGGTTTCATCATTATAGGTGGAGAAAAATTCATACAGTACGTTTCTTTAATCAATGCGGTTCTTCGCCAGTATTCTGAAGAGGGACATGATCCAAAAGTGATAATAATTAATGAATAACCTCCAAATGCTATTGCATGCTCAATACAAACAATTAATGGAGGGAATGTGTTCCTGCATTCGGATCAATGTACTCAGTTGCAGGTTGTAAGATTAGTTCATATCAATCAGCAGGATAACCCCCGGGTCATGATCCAATCCGTGAATTTTCAATGATTCCAAGGGGATTGGGAAAGAAAGTGGCTGAATACCGGGGAATTCACTGAGCTACAATATGTTGCAATTGAGGGTACTGTTCGTTGTGAGGGGGCGGCAAAAAGACCAACCGTATAGCCGAGTGCTGTCTTCCAATTGTTGTGAGTTTTCGTTGCAAAGCAGTTTCTCAGGGACGCCTCTTCAAAGAAGGAGTTGAGAAGAGGGATGTGCGAAACAACGTGTCCAGCGAGCGATTCTACTTCATGATGAATAATACCATTAACACAAATAATATTATTCAAACCACCATATAAAGATCATACCATTTGATGTCAATTGTATCTATTTGAACCTTGACATTGTAGAGATAAATAAATCATATAATAAAAATTAGAATTTTAATTAGCATACACCAAAGGTGAGAACTGGATTTCATAAATAATACGATTTTAAATATATCAACATTCAAATATTTCTTTAGACGTGCATTATAAAATGACAATAAGATTCATTATATTTGTAAAATTCTAACATATCGTTAAAATATATTATCGAAATATATTTAAATAATTTCACCAAAGTAATTTGCATATGAGTGAATATTTCACCAGACTATGCATTGTGTGTGCTGTATTTTTTTGCATTGTGCAATTGTCTACAGCTGCACCAACAACAGCAATCTACGGTGCTGAAGCAAACCCCACAGGGAATCCCATCGGGGGCGGTATTGGATATAGTGATATAATTCAACCGACTGATCCCCGGGTCATAGCGATCGTTCATGATAAAGCCGGATTACTTGCTGCTTTAAACAAAGCGAAATCCGGCGATATTGTGTATGTTCATGCGAATGCCAACATCGACATGTCAGGTACGCATAATACCCAAATTCCCTCAGGTGTTACGATTGCAAGTAATCGGGGGGAGAACGGTGCTCCTGGCGGTCGGATCTATCAGAATGTCAACAGGGCAGACACGTCAAATAGTTTGCGCCTCTTCGAAACAGCAGGGCCGAATGTTCGGATCACCGGGCTCAGACTGCAGGGACCATACCCGACCACCCAAAATTACCGGGACGGTCGACACGCCATACGATCAAACCATAACAACTTCGAAGTAGATAATTGTGAAATTTATCATTGGGGGTATGCTGGAATACGCATTCATCATACCGGACCAGACAGTGGCCAGTATATCCACCACAACTACATTCATACAAATCAATTTTCCGGAACCGGGTATGGAATTGTATTACTTGATTCGGAGGTTTTAATTGAAGCGAATCTGTTCGATAAAAACCGTCATTCCATAACGGGTTTGGGTGGACCAAACTGTGCGTTTGAAGCACGGTACAATATCGTCGGTCCAAGTGCCGCCTCTGCATATTTTGACATGCACCAGGATCCAAATAATCTAAGATGGGGGGGAAACTGGGTTTATATCCATCATAATACCTTCCTTGGAACAGATCAGAACGCATTCAATCAGAGAGGTCGTCCACGAACCGGAGCATGGATTGAATATAATATTATGGACAGTCGATATGCAGGAACTGGTCCTGTTAGACAGACGTTTCATGATCTTGCTCCAGCTCAGAGCCCCTATGGAAATGTGTATATGAGCAATAATATTATTCAGGGAACATTATCAAAAATTGGCCCGGTTTTCTATCTGCATGATACCAAAGGCTATGTCGAGCCCACACCCTATCCGATTAAACATCAGGTGAATGCTCCAATATCTCCTCAAAATCCTGAATTGACCAACAATAATTATAATAGTGACAATAGTAATCCGGTTAGCTATTATCAGGCTACAGGGAATTACGTGAAAGCTACCTATCCTCCAACCAATACCGTCACTCCGGTTCCAACACGTCTGCCAACACCTGTACCAACACCGAAGTTAAACAGAATTGATGGAGTGACAGCTATTGCTGATATTGCGGTTGAATACGGTACTTCATTCCAGAAGATCGAACTTCCCAGAACCGTTCAGGCAATCATTCATGATGGATCTGAGCAGACAGTCAGTGTTGACTGGTCCGGAGCTGCATCCGGGTATGATAGCACAACCTCAGGCACGGTCAGGCTCAGAGGTATCCTTGTGAATCTTCCGGGTGATACCATTAATCCAGATGGGATCGCTGCTCAGGTCAATGTCAGAGTTGGCAAGAAACCAGTGTCACAAACCTCATCTTCCGGACAGCAATTGACTATTCCACTTCAGATAGGATGGAACCTGATATCTGTCCCATATGAGGATGCAGAGCTGACCCTGACATCACCGGCTACGGTCCAGGTATTAGACCCAACAAACAATCCAAATTCCCGTGAGGGAGAGGTCATCGGATTTGATGAGATTGTGCCAGGAAGAGCATACTGGGTCTCGTCATCCAGTGTCAGTGAGATCATCGTGAAGGGAACCCAGCCCTCCTCGATCACCATAGAACTAGAACAAGGGTGGAACCCCATCGGTGCTCCCGGTGATGAAATTCATATGAATGATATTATCAGTGATCCTTCAGATCCCTGGTCCCTACCATTTGTCTATGCATACAACCCTGAAAGACGATCCTATGAAGCGGTGACCACGCTTGAACCGGGTCGCGGATACTTTGGTGCTATTGGCTCAGGGTGTACACTAACAATACCATGAGTAAAAATTAAGTATTTATGGAATTGCCAGGTACGATACCTTCAATTTTTTTAATATATTAAAAATACCATGCAAGCCAATTGTCAGAGAGCCTGTACTATAATGTTCATCTACCTTCGGAAAAAAGGAACGTTGAAGGAGGTGCAACCATCATGCTCCCGCTCTTTGTATATGGAGTGATTATCTCACTACATAATTGTCGCCACCGGGTGATATACTCTTTAGAGTTTTTCGATTAACCCCCCCAACAACGATCACTTGAGGGTTGAAAACCCTACAACAAACCCAAATTTGCAAAAAAAAATAGGTTACAACCGC
>NZ_JALJYG010000026.1 GCF_024170505.1 Methanocalculus alkaliphilus | reverse complement strand
CTGGCATTATATTTGTTTGTACATATAATTGTACTTTATGGTTTTTCAATATAATTAGGTGGTACTTTTACAAAGGGTTCGCAAAGTGAGATAATGTGAAAATTTAACACCTTTGAGAGATTTTCCTATCTTTCTCTTCGTCATCCTGGGATAGAGCTTGTGCAAATTCTCTCTACTCTCTCTGCATCCTCTCCCGATACGTCGTGCTGCATGAAGATCATGATGAACATCTTCAGCGCGATGTTCGATCCAGACATCCTGCAAATATAGAACCGCTAATGACTCCTTTTGTATTCTAAAATTTAGGTTGGCATCCACTGCAAAAGGGATGTCATTATCAAAAAGGAATCCTTTCACCATGGATGGTAGACGCTTAGTAACTCCGATTCCCGGCGTATAAACCACCGGTAGGGCATTTACATAATCTCTTGCCTCTGATATTTCACGGGATAAGACATTCTGGCTTATCTTAAAACGTAAAGGAGAACGAACAACATCATGAGTTTCTAATCCAATTATCATTTGTCTTATGCAATTTTTTCCAAATACTGTGTCCGAATCTGTAATTATCACTTTATCCGTTGTTGCAGCATCAAATCCAATATTAGACACAATAGATAAATTTCCTGGTGGGGAGATGAGGCAAATTACTCCTTGGCTCTCTAAACGCTTTTTAAGGTCTGGATTATCATTTAAAACAACGATTATTTCAACATCTTCATCGATACTGGAGAGGCAGTTAAAGACGTCTTCATCATTTTTACATCTAATAACAACAGTGGCCTCTTTCATCATTTAATCTCCCTTTTGAGTTAATATTTTGTAAGCACTGGTTTTTTCTTTTCATAAGCAGCATAAGCACTAATCCACGAGTGAGATCTAGGACTTCCGACAATAGTTTCTCTCTCTTCCTTTGGAATGAAATGACGACTGCAAAAATGTCCACAATACCGACATAATTGATCCATTTGAGAAATAATCTCTTGACGAGAGGAGGGAATTTTTTTCAATCCGATATCGAATCCCATAACCCTGTCAATAGAGCCGCCGGGTCCACAGGGATAATATCCATATGCATTTAACCCTAGGCCACAATCGCTTGTCGTACTACAACCGTTTCGATAATCTGAGAGGAAGAACTTCCATTGATCAACCGGAGCCAGATTAAATGGTTCAAATTTTTCTTGATATGGACTTTGTTTACTAGTATTGTTGACTTCCACACCTTTAGGAACACGTAATAATGCATCTTTAACAACTTTTCCATACCCACTTGTAGTGATTCTAATTACTGATTCAGGGGAATAGTCCATTTTATAACTTAGTAAAACCTCCAGAATCTCTTCAACTTCTGGATGCAACATTGGCTCACCTCCCAGAACACCTATTAGATCCCATGTAACATTATTTGAAAGAGATTCATTTATGAATCTCTCAATCTGTTGAGGAGACATTGCTAAGACATCCGGTGCCTGAGAGCATGAGCGTGCACAGTTTGGACATCGTAATTTACAATCATAAGTTATATCAATTTCAATTCTTTTCATATTTGTCAGAAATTCAAATCCATGTAATATACTTGCAAATTTAGATGCACGATATATATGCCAGAGGTTATGCAATTTTAATATAATTAAACCCCCACAGGTAAAATTCCCCAATCCTTCGAGTCCCCCGTAAGGTCGACATTTTCAAATTGAATTTCTGGAATACTATTAATTTCTACTTTTTTCATTACTCCAAATAAAAAATTCAAGTCTTTTTTTACATCGTTTTGTGGATGAATATAAAATGTTCGTCCATCACCTCCACGAAGTGAAACCAACCTTCTTTGTTTTTGAAGCTTGTGGAGAGAACGGTACCAAGTGAGTTTAAATTTTCCATTGATTAGTTCATTTGGAAAGGGGCGGAGTGATAGAAAACGCTCTTTTTGAAATAGGCAAATCCTAACTTCAGGTACGTAATCTCCGATTTTTGGAGATATATATGGTTGGAAAATATTGCTTTTGTGTGCAATATTGAATCCCACTGAAACGACTTTTTCTGATGATTCAATTGCTTTTATCATATCCATTAAATAATTATGATTCCAATCTCGCCTGCAAATAATTACATCAGCATCTGCTTGAAGAGTATATTTTCCATTCGTGATTTCAAATGCATATAATTGTTGGAGCATGGGAGCATTCAAGACAGAGTGAGTTTCTCTAGTCTTGAGCCCAAACCAACGTTCATAAAGTGATTCAATCTCTTCTGGATTATCAGCAGGGGAAATAACCCATTTATCAATGATCCCCTCAAGCATAAGTGATTCTGCAATTTGTATTGCTACTTCTTTTGAGGGCTCAGAATATTGACGTATAAAATACGTCTCAGTTGCATCAAAAACAAGAATGATTTCGCAAAAGCGTTTTTTCTCCAACATTTTCACAATGTGGCGTATTTGCCGATCAAGCAGATCCACTCCCTGAAAGCTGGCTTTAAGGACTAATGACACTGTATTTAGCATTTTTAGTACAATAATCATTATTTTGAATTTATTTATTCATTTTCTTTGATCAATTTTGAGAGAAAACCTAATACCTCCGTATTGAGTCAATCAAAAACAAAATGGGACATAATGGATTTGCTTCGCTCATACCGCTAAGTCGGCATAGTGGGGTTTAGATCAGATATGTTAGTCTTCAGAAGAAGAAAGATAGTTTGGCAGAGGAGAGAGATATAAAAGGACTCTTTGATGACAAGATAAAAAAATCACATCCGTTTTTTGTGTTTAAGTTCAAAAGATATCAACCATGGTCGACCTAACGAAGCTTCCAAATGAATCAGTCGGGTCAGAGGGGTGATCCCGGGGAAGAGGGGGTATTGATACACCGGAAACAAAAGAACAGATGTACTCCCGTATCCTGCCATATGTTCCCGAAGCGGAAACTATTTGTTTCTGAAATGGAAACATATTGTTCGCAGAGCAGAAACAAATGGAAGAAACAATACTATCTGATCTTTTCAAAACCGGGGAGCGGATACGCATACTCAGATATGTATCCACCCGGCAGGAAGTCAACGCAACAGAGATAGTACAGGCACTCAGCGTCTCAAAAGCCCTCGTCTCCCGGTATATGCATCTTCTCGTTGAGGGAGGGCTCTGCACCAAAGAGGGCAGGATATATCGCTGGATTGAGAATCCTATCAGCCTTGCAATGAAGCGATTGCTCAACATACATCATCTCATGCAGGTAATTCCAGCCGGACTTCCCGAACGTGTAGAAGGGATTGGTGTGTATGGGAGCTTTGCAGAAGGGAGAAACCGACCAGGGAGTGATCTTGATCTCTATCTTCTCGTACCCGAATATGCACCGGATCTCGAGATGATGGCGGCAAGGATGGAGAAGGCAATCTCTGAGGACGTGGGAGTTGAGACACATATCCTCATCCTGACATCCAACCGATTATCAGACCTCAAGGAGACGGATACCCCGTTCTATCGTAGTCTGGTACGTACAGGGTATACACTCAAAGGTGAATCAATTGAAGAGTATTGAAGATTGCTACAAGGAGAAACTTCTCAGGAAAGTCAGGCCATCACCGGAAAAGGCAAGAGAATCGCTTATGCTTGCATCAGCATATCTGGATGAAGCACGTTTGGTGATAGGAGTTGGTGCAAACAGAATGAGTAGGTCGGGGGCGTACATGGGGTATTGATGTTTGGGAGAATGCGAACACAGAGACATGACAGCCAGTATTCTTTTGCTCCTGCTCCGGCAGATACGGAGGTAAGTGCAGCGATTCTCTATGCTGAGCGGTTCGTTAACAGGGTTAATCAAATACTCACTGATTAATTAAAAAAATCGGCGAAAACAATCCCCTGTTGTTCTCTTCCTCAATGAAACCGGCTTTTCTGAAGATACTTACAACAGCCAGATTTTGCTCTCTTCTGACCAGTATCCATCCCTCAATTACATGCTTTAAGTTTTCCCGGCACTCTTCGAGACTCCTGCCGTTTGCATACACCCCGGCCAGTCCCGGAACCTCCCCGTAATAAGACTCTTCATCATCAATGATCTCATATCGTGCGTGTGACAGGGCTTTTTCACGATATTCCAGAATCATAGCACTCTTCATGGATCTGTCATCCCCCGATCGAAATAATAATTCACAGACTCCTGATCGAACTCTTCACGCATCTACCCGCTCATCTATATCTGAAATACCGTTTATGTGCGAGATCTATCGGGAGAATCTCGACCACCCGGATGCGGCCCTGATCCGGGCCGTTGCGAAAGATGAGAGTATATGTGCGGCTGACATGCATTCTATATATGTCTCCACCCAGCCGCTCGATACCTGAGGCATCAGTGAGAACATCGAGGGCTTCCAGTGTGCGGAGATGACGGAGGATGATACGCCTGCTTTTCAGGGGCAGCCCAAGGACATAGTCACGGGCAGCCCGTTCGATCTCAACCTTCATTCAATCCTCATTCAGGCCCCAGGCTTCCCGGGCTTCATCCAGAGAGAGGTACTCTCCCTCCTCACTGACCTGCATTGCATGCCTGATAATATCCCGCTTCTCCCGTTCAGCAACCAGGTCTGAGATGAGCTGGTCAAATGTTTCGCCCGGCTTCTTGATGAGTGAAAGCTTCTCCCATGTAGATGGGGAGACGGGGATCCGCTTATAGGTACTCTGGCCAACCATCTGAATCACTTTGTAAATGATGTATCATATGATACATATGGTTATTCTATACCATATCAGCAGGACACTATAAGAGTCCTACCAAACCTGTGATAAAAAGAGGTACCATACTACAGTATCGAACGCTCGAACCACAGGCGATATCCACGTGGAGATCTTCTTCCGTACAATGACGCGAGACCTTCCATACCCCGAGAAGCACCTCCCATTGACAGCGTTTCAGACCAGCTAGTCCAGCAGCCTTTCCTGAGGAGAGTATCCCCTCATAGAGAGAGCAAGGGCAAGGTCCCTGTGGAGGGCTGACTCTACTCCATTCGTGGGAAGGCGAAGTGCAGAAACAAACTCCCGGGGGGTAGTGAACAGAAGAGTCATTCATATCCAGGTGTATGCCACGCTTTTACAGATATAGCCCATCAAAGAGCCTGCATTGTGTTCAAAGAATTGTACACGTACAATCAGTGAGAACTGACCAACATTTAATAACTCATCCAATATATAATCCCCACCAGACCATCGATGGAGGAGAGATGATGCAGGAAACCGTTCTCAACGAGCAACAGATGAAAGATTGTGAAGAAAGCAGATGGGACTTCTCTGACCTGAAGGCGCTCTTCATCAACTGCACGCTGAAGAAGACACCGGAGCTCTCGCATACCGAGGGGTTGATCCGGGTCTCCCAGGCGATCATGGAGAAGAACCAGGTTGCCGTCGAGGTGATCAGGCCGGTCGATTATGATATCGCCTATGGTGTCTATCCGGATATGCGGGAGAAGGGGTGGGAGAAGGATGACTGGCCGCCCATATTCCGGAAGGTGATGGACGCCAACATCCTGGTGCTCTGTTCGCCGATCTGGCTCGGCGAGAAGAGCTCGATCTGCCAGAAGGTGATCGAAAGGCTGTACGGGCAGTCCGGCGAACTGAATGAGCATGGGCAGTATGCGTACTATGGGCGGGCCGGGGGCTGCCTCATCACCGGCAATGAGGATGGAGCAAAGCATTGCGGAATGGGGATCCTCTACTCCCTCCAGCACCTCGGCTTTGTCATACCGCCGCAGGCCGATGCTGCATGGCTTGGGGGGATCGGCCCCGGCCCATCATACCTGGATCCCGGGTCCGGAGGTCCGGAGAACGACTTCACGAACCGCAACACCACATTCATGACATGGAACCTGATGCATATGGCACGGGTAATGAAGGAGATGGGGGGCATCCCGGCACACGGCAACCAGAGGAGTGCATGGGCGGCCGGATGCAGGTTCGAACATCCAAATCCCGAGTACAGATAGGAAGGGAGTCCCCCGGCTCCTGAATCCGGGCATTGCGTGACTTCTTCTGGAGCTGGGGGTCGATCCCACAAAGACACGTCCTGCATTCGAAGCACTAGTCCGGAGGATTCTCGCAGGAAAAGCGCTTCCAGCAATCAAACCCGCTGTTGACGCCTATAACCTGAGATCGGCCAGCTCCAGCATCCCCATCGCCGCCTTCGATGCCGGAAGACTCTCTGGCGATCTAACCATGCGGTTTGCTGAGGAGGCATATTGCATATTTTTTCATACAGTTATTAAGTATTGTTAATTAGGACACTGCCAGGGATTTGGGATTATCTCCTTCCGGCATTTCGCTCGTTCACTCTTTTCATTGTTGGTAAAATCGTACCACGAAAACTGTCATTTAATACAAAGTTCAAATCGTACGTCGACCATGCGGATTCTACAACACATCCAAGGTTACACAGGTTACAATTGGCATATTTAGAATAAATCTCCTGGTTTTCTCTCCATACGTCAGATAATTTATGTTTGCACAGATCTGTTTTCTTTCCATCCGGGAAAATATCAGGTCTCGATGAAGAGAAGAGGCAGGGGGATAATAAAATACCCATTGAATTTATCTGCATACATTTCCAGGGATTACACCGGTAATCAAAATTTCCTATCTGGCTGAGGAATCGCGTGGAATTACTGATTGGATACGATGATTTATGATCAGAAATGACCTGTTTACAATCATTTATTTGTTCTGCGGTTGGTGTCAGCTCTTTGGCATTTGCACCTCCACTTGGGTCTAATAAATTAAACGATACGGTATCCATTCCGAGATCATCAAAAATCATGTGGAGTACGTCATGCATTTCATCTGAATTTTTATTCGTTATGGTGACCATTCCACAAATGTTCACCTCAGCTTTTAACAGAGCAAGGCCAGTCATCAATTTGGGAACATCTTCTTTAATTCGTTCTAACCAGTCCACACCCCTGATTTCCTTATAAATCTCCGGCTGTGTACTGTCGATCGAAATTCCGAAAAAATCAAAACTTTCAGCTATTTTCCCAATATCACGTTCTTTGAATAAACTCAGGTTTGTAACAACCATCGTGATTAATCCTCGCGATTTTGCATACGACGCAAGTTCGAACAAATCCTTGCGAAGAAAAGGCTCTCCGCCGCTAAACGTCAGGGTCACAACACCAAGTTGTACTAATTCATCGATAATTCTTTTCCATTCGTCAGTATTCAGCTCGTTATATGGTTTATTTTTCCACATATCACAATACCTGCATTGGGAATTGCACCGTGAGGTAATGGTAATATACGCATAGGTCGGACGCTTGGTAGAACCAAACACACGATTGGAGAGGTGGTTCTTTAAAAACCTCAAGCCTGCTGTTTTTTTCATATTATCACGGTAATTTTTCCATATTGATGTAAATTTAAGACCCGAATCCGGCCGACCTGACTCACTCTTGCCATATAAATACCTGCCATCCGCGGTCTATTCTTCATTATATCGATGAGGATCGATACAGCCATGTTTTCGCCGCTCTAAAAGTGACCCCTCTCACCCGTTTAAATTTGACCCCTTATGTGTTCATAGAATCTTAATATAATATTAATATTTTGCCACCTGTGCCCTTCTGAAACTCTTTCCGTTCATATTTAGGATCACTGCCTGATGTGTTACTCGATCATGAATTGCTGCTGTTAACGTCTTATTATGAAATCTGCGTACCCACTCTGAAAAGACAGATTTGATGTGATGATTGGACTCATCGTTTCATATCGTGTCGCAAGCAGCTGGAAGAGCAACTATGCTCCTGCCCGGTCGAACGATACGTATCCAAGTTCATCAAGGATTAACAGGTCGATCTTTTTGAATTGGCGTAGATAGACCGAAAGCCTTTTTTGGCCCCGTGGATTGACTATTTCATTAATTAATGCTGCAGCGGTCCGAGACGATACGCGATACTCGTTATCACATGCAAGCATCCCGGTAGCAATTGCCAGATGTGTCTTCCCTGTCCCTGAGTTTCCAATCAATATGACATTCCTTTGTTCCTTCAGGAATCCGAGGGATTTTAATGCAGAAATAGCATATCTCTCTTCTTTTGGAAGGAGATTGGGGTCAAGGTCTTCAAACAATTTCTTTGTTGGGAATCGAGCCTGTCGGAGTGCTTTTATCTGACGATTCACCCGTCGTTTATTCAGTTCGGTCTGGAGCGCCAGTTTCATGTGCATCTCAAGTTCCTCGATATCAGGCTGGCAGTCACGGAAATACTCGTACACCCCATTAATTCGCAATTGTTTAAAGAGGATTTCAAGTGAATTTGGCGGGAACCATAGATCTCGGGAACATAGCAAGACAATGACGGCCAGGGAGTACCGATGCTCAATACCTTTGATCCGAAGAATGACCATAGCCCAATCAAATTCGGCCCGGATACCTTTCTGTGGATCCTGAAGGATACTCACCGTCCGAATGGCGTGAGCGGCGCGATACTTTGATACCACTTTCCTCACCGAGGTGTAGCTGACGGTTTTGTTCTCCTTGATAAGGAGTTCCCAGATTCGCTTGGCGGGGATCTGTTGTTTCGCGTGGGATGTCGAACTTGAATCGAGATACTGGTATATCTTCGCCACAAGCGCATCGGTGAGAACTGTCCGGGTCCGGGAGATGGTCCGATGTTTGGGAAGAATCTCTTCAACTGTGCCGTCATGAACCTCATCTATTCAATGAAGATTCAGGCATAGTTCTTCACACAATCACGATGAGGTCATAAAAACAATACCCTCATGGTTTAACGGCATTTCTCCGCGGCCCTTGTTGGAATCAAAACCTATTTCTCTATTGATCTACAAAAAAATACATTAATCATAGAATTACAATACTCAAACATGAGGATGTAGTATGGATAGAAGATCGATTTTCACACTCACTCTGCTATTTTTTGCCTTAACCCTTCTGGCAACAGCCGGATGTATAGCCACGAGTGATACAACGCAACCTGCACAACAGGAGACCCGGCAGCTCCCGGTGATATCATTCGATGAAACCCCCATTCAGTATGCAGATGTAAACGACGTTACGCTTGCCTATCAGGAATTTGGGTCAGGTGAACCTCTCCTGTTGATCGAAGGATTTGGCGCTACCATGGGGGGCTGGAACGAGACATTCATCAGTATCCTTGCATCGGAGTACCATGTGTACATCTATGACCACCGGGGAATGGGGCAGAGCAGTGCATACACAACACCCCCATCAATCTACCAGTTTTCAGACGATGCTGCTGCACTGATGACTGTGCTAGGTTATGACAGCATGCATGTCTACGGTGTCTCCATGGGATCCACCACCTCCCAGCAGCTTACAATCGATCATCCTGAAAAGGTCAGGAAACTCATACTTGATTCATCCACATACAGTATCCGGATTCCTGAGACAAAGACGCTTCTCGGTCTCATCGAATCGACCGCTATTGATCCCGCAACTCCTGAAGGAGTGCGTCAGGAAGCAGAGGCAAACCTTGCATGGAATGGATCGTTTGGCGGTCTCTCTGGTATCGAGAAGGATGTGATGCTTCTCGTAGGTACAGATGACGTTCTGACCCCTGATGCGGTCTCAGTAGAGATTGCAGGCGAGATCGATGGATCGTGGCTTGTCCGGTTCAAGGGCATTCCTCATGCCGGGTTCCATTACGCACCTGTTGAGTACGGAGAGAGTGTGCTCTTCTTCCTGGCAATGGATGAATTCCATCAGATATAATCTTTTTAACATTCGGTTAGTATCCCTTATATAGCGAGGATAATCCGAATTCTATCTCTTCTCATCAATTGTAGAAATTATGAACCTGACACGTGAAGAGATCATGGATTTCCAGAGACGGACGTATGAGAAGATCACAAATGGAAATCTTCTGGCAGATGGGCATATACCGGAGGGCGGCAGAATCGATCCTCAACCGTCTGGCAACTCCATTCCTGTACATGCCTATTGAAAGAAAGTGGTTCAAAGTGAAAAGCAATGAAGGAGAAGCTGCACGAAGGATTCTTGAACCGACATTGAAAGTAACGAATCCCTGAATAAACAAAGAATATCCAGATGAGCCAGCAGTGAATAAAAGCCACCTTCACTTTCACCCTCCGCTGCATGCTGCTATATACCCTGAGGAGAGAGTAGTATCTGCCAGAGTGCCGGGGATTACCGCACTCCCTGCTCTGTGCAACAACCCCAATTTCGACCCCCTCTTTTCTTTATTCAGGGTAACGATCAGGTATCAGAAGAAGAGATTGTACATGAGAAAAGGTACTGCATCCGCTCTTGTGTGATGGTTTTTAGAATAATAAGAAGTGGTCTTGGCAGCGTTGAACAGTTCCCGAGGACTCTCGTACCTCAGTACAGTGTTCGACGCAGGTGGGCTTAACTGCCGGGTTCGGAATGAGTCCGGGTG
>NZ_JALJYG010000025.1 GCF_024170505.1 Methanocalculus alkaliphilus | reverse complement strand
AATGCAGGTGACGAATCAGCCGGAGCAGAGACAGGTGGGGATGCAGATGCATCAGATGGAGATAATGCAGGTGACGAATCAGCCGGAGCAGAGACAGGTGGGGATGCAGATGCATCAGATGGAGATAATGCAGGTGACGAATCAGCCGGAGCAGAGACGGGTGGGGATGCAGATACATCAGATGGAGATAATGCAGGTGACGAATCAGCCGGAGCAGAGACGGGTGGGGATGCAGATACATCAGATGGAGATAATGCAGGTGACGAATCAGCCGGAGCAGAGACAGGTGGGGATGCAGATGCATCAGATGGAGACGCAGATCCAGCTAACAAAGAAGCCGGAGGCGACACCGGAAATGATGTCCACGAAGACACAGGAGAAGAAGCTGGTAAGGAAGCCGGCGATAAATCCGGAAATGATCTCGGAGAGCAAACAGGAGAAGAAGCCGGTGAGGAAACCGGGGATAACTCCGGGAATGATCTTGGAGGAGAAACAGGAAAAGAAACCGATGAGGAAACCAGTGATAACTCCGGAGATGATTTCGGAGATGGCGTTGGAGAACAAGACAAAGAAGAAGCAAATGACGAAGCTGGGGAATTAATCGGTGAAGAGATCGGAGACGAGGCTGAGTTTGTGGCTGGTGATGAAGAGGACGTTACAATCCAGCCGCAACTGTTCTATGAGCCCGTTATCCCAGATGTTATAGCATCAATCCAAACTGATATTTCCAGTCTTGACTACGGCGACTTAGAAGTCGGGAAAGAGAGTTGGGCAACAGAATACCCAACGGTGCGTAATACCGGAACTGTTCCTGTATACATTACCATTCAGCAATGTAACATGGGGATTGATGAAGATCATATCATCTATGGAGCACGACTTGGAGAGAATGGAGAGACAGTATATTTCTCACCGAATGAGCTTGTGATACTGCCAGAAATTCTTGAGGTTAATGCAACAAGCACGATATTGTTCTCAATAACCGTATCAGGAGGAGAAGGACCGATCCAGGGGAGCCTCTGGATAGACTGCATCCCCGCAGAAGAAGAGGAGGTTGAAATAGAAGAAAAAACCGAAGCAGTAAGTGACACAGAAGATACTACCGGAGATGAAACCGGTGAGGAAACCGGGATCAAAGCTGGCGACGAAGCCGAAGCCGAAGATGAAGATGAAGACCAAAACGGTGAAGAGACTGGCTTTTACCCCTTAGACCAGGTCCCGGATGAAGGTATAGCTATTGAAACAACCTAAGAGGGTGATCGATATCAGGATTATCCTCACATTCTCCTTTTATAATACCATACCCAATCCATGATACCTTCCAGTTGGATCAGAAAGAACAGGACGTATGTATCGGGGTATCAACGTACGAAGCTCATTCCATCGGAGGGGGTTTGAAAAAAGAAATGGGTTTACTTCCCCGGCAAGGGGGCTGTTTTATTTCGATCCAAAGATACCATGGACGAACCTTGATATCTTCTCCACGAGCGACTCCTCTGATACCTTTTCAGGAGCCTTCTCCTGTGGAGGTGCAGGAGGGGTCTCTTTCTTTTCCACAGCAGCCTTCACCGGAGAGCCTTCTATCGTAAACGCCCCAGGCTTATACATGGAAACATGCGCAGATCCTCCGGATTTGAGACCAAATTGAGGTATCACATAGTTTCTGCCATAGATATCTTTGTCCCCGACTTTTGATGAGGATAATGCAGTTCCTGTACCCTCTCCGGGGATCAGGTACGTGCGGCTGTAGGCATCCGGGACCCTCTCCCGGGCCGTCATAACAGGTGGCTTCCTGACCGCCTCTTTCTTCACGGGAGAGACCGGCGATGCCGCACCAGGCAGCAGATACTCCCGGCTGTAGAGGTCACGCTCCTTTGTTCCTTTGGGCACCAGGGATATGCCGGATCCACCCTTCCCTGCAACCAGGTACTCGCGGCTATAGGCATCCCTCTCCTTCATAGCAGGTGAAGACACCGCCTTCTTTCCGGCAGAGCGTGATGCCGAAGCCACGGCCATACGATACTCACGGCTGTAAATATCCCGGCTTTTTGCAGATGCCACGTATCCGGAGCGAGGAGATGTTCTCTGTCCTTTCATCATCGAGCCGGGCATGATATACTCCCGGCTATAGAGATTCAGTGATTCCCCTTTCTGGGTCATACATCTCCTACAACATCCCGATATATATATTTATTCAAATTAGATTTATCGAATATATGCAGCGTTTATTTAAAATAGAGGCAGATGGAGGATGTACTCCCCCTTCATTTCTCTACCCGATCCTTCTCCTGCGAAAGGCCAATCCAGAGTGTATAACAGAGGATGATCATCACGATCATAAACGGGAATGCCGCTGTGATCGCCATCATCTGAAGGGCATCAAGCCCCCCGGTCAGAAGCAGGACAATCGCCACCGTTGAGAGAGAGAGGCCCCAGATCACTTTTTTGTACATCGGAACGATCATACTCCCCCCTGAGGTGAGGGAGCCGAGCACCACCGTCGCCGAATCAGCCGAGGTGACGAAGAAGACGATCAGGAGGAGGATCACAATGAGGGAGAGAAGTCCGGATACCGGGTACTGTTCAAGGAATACAAAGAGAGCAAGCGAGACATCCTCACCGGCAACGCGTGCGAGATCGACTCCCTGCTCCAGCTCAAGATACAGCGCCGACCCCCCAAAGACAGAGAACCAGATGAAGGTGAAGAGGGTCGGGACAGAGAGGACAGTGAGGACAAATTCACGAATCGTCCGGCCACGGGAGATTCGGGCGATAAAGAGTCCGACGAAGGGCGACCAGGAGATCCACCATGCCCAGTAGAAGACCGTCCAGTCTCTGCTCCATTCATACCCGGCAAAGGGATAGGACTGGAGACTGAGATCAATGACATTATTGATATATCCTCCGAGGGTGGAGGTGAAGATATTGAGAATATAGGGTGTCGACCCAAGCGAGAGGATGAAGAGAAGAAGGATTGTCGCGATGATGATATTAATTTTGGAGAGTATCTGAACACCCTTCTCGACACCAAGGATTGCAGATGCCATAAAGAGGGCAGTGGCAATGACGATGATCCCAATCGTTACCGAGATTGCAGACGATAATCCATAGAGATGGGTAAACCCTGCATGAATCTGGAGGGCACCAAAGCCAAGAGAGGTCGCTGTCCCAAAAACCGTTGCAAAGACGGCCAGCACATCAACGAGCTTGCCGGGCATCCCGTAAATTCTCTCCCCAAGTACAGGGTAAAAACATGAGCTGATCAGCGCAGGCATTCCCCGCCGGAACGAGAAGTAGGCAATCGAGAGGGACACGATGGTGTAGATAGCCCACGGATGAATGCCCCAGTGAAAGAAGACATACCGCATCGCAAATGATGCTGCTTCCGGGCTTGAGGAGGTCAGGAAGGGCGGTGGCATGAGGAAATGGAGCAGCGGCTCAGAGACACCCCAGAATATGAGTCCAATACCCATTCCTGCTGCAAAAAGCATCGCAATCCATCCAAAGAAGCTGTATTGAGGCCTCTCTGCATCATACCCAAGCTTGATCGTTCCATACTGTGAAAGAGCAATTCCCAGTACGAAGATAAGAAAGAAGAACGCAGATATGAGATACAGCCAGCTGAAATAATCAAGAATTCCGGCATGGATAGATTGCGATACCGATTCGAGCAGATCGGGGGTGATGATCCCGACCGCGATGAAGAAGAGGATAATCCCGGATGAGAGAAGGAAAACGGACTCTCTTTTCATATAATCAATCCACATACAAACCTCCGGTTATGGTACAAGGAAGATCGATGCCCTGGATGAGGTGACGATCCTCTCTGCGGTCTCGCCCATTGGTGCAGAGAAGAAGGCGGGCTTCTTTCTCCCAAGGACGATCACATCGGCACTGATCTGGTCTGAGACCCGCAGCACTTCAGATGACGGATCACCAATCACCTCTTCTGAGGTGACGCGGCCATAGTAGGGGCGAAGCTCCTCTTCAACTGCAGTAAGCTTCTCATGCAGACGTCTCTTTTCTATCTCCTCGGCAAAGGGATCCGCCATCCTCCCCCTCACATGCAGGATATGGCACCACCCCCCTTGAAACTCCATCAGATACGGGATTGGACGGGTGGATGCCTCACCGAAGTCGGTTGCATACAGGATGATCAGATCTTCCCGTGTGATCACCGCCTCATCACCAGGAAGGCGGGGTCTCACCTTATGGACAAAGACCGGAATATCTGAGAGGCGGAGGAGATCCCTTGATATGCTGCCAAGGAGCATCGTCCCGATCTGCCAGCGCCGTTTCGTCTTCATATAGATCTCATCAGCACCCTCATGCAGTGCCGCTTCAGCAATGGAAGAGGCGATATGATCGGCCCCCATCTTCACCTCCACATCAAGACCGAGCTCCTCCAGTGCCTCTTTGAGGATCATCAGCCAGGAGATATCAGATCCCCGGAAGAATGAGCCCGCCTCAGTGACATGGAAGAGGCAGATGGAGTTGGACCCAAGGTTCTTCAGGATCTTTCCGATTTTTTTTATTTCCTCTGGTCTCTCCCCATATGAGACCGGAATCAGTGTTTTTTCAAACATTCCATCCACTCCGGCGAAAAGACGGGAATGAACCCGTCAGATACTGATTTCTAATCCTTTCGGGCTCGGAAGCCTTTAATGTATTTCTTCTCTGTGACCAGCCTCTATTGGCCGTGCGATTGAACAGAAGTACATTTTGTCGAGGAAACGAACAAATGTCCGGGCAACATCCACCGGGAATATCTCCCCATTGCGCCGTCGATGGATCGATTCAATCCTCTCCCTTCTCCCAGGGTATCCGGCAGACCACATCTCCCCCCATCGCTTCTTTGAGATTGAGGGATTGATCTCATAGACATACAACCCTGTCAGTTCCTCCTGGGAATACCCAAGGAGGATAGAGGCCGTCTGGTTTGCCCGGATGATCCTCCCCTCCTCATTAAAGAGAAGGATCGAGTCGGAGGCATGATCAAAGGCATACTCAATGAAAAGGAGATCCCGCTCGAGATCCTCTTTCTCCCGGATCGTCGCCATCAGCATCCGGTTCGCCTCCTGCATCGATCGGGTCCGCTCTTCGATGAGCTCTTCAAGATTCCTGTGGTACTGGTCGAGCTTCTCGCGGCAGGTGATGAGCTCGGTGATATCACGCCCGACTGCATGGTAGATAATCACCCTCCCCTGATCATCGAAGATACCGTGGATACTCCACTGCTCCCTCCCAAGAGTTCCATCAGTCCTGATCACCGGGAGAGTTGCTTCTGCAGAGGGCGAGGTGATGGTAATACCTCCGGGAAGTGAGGCGATCATGTCATGGGCAGTCGCAGGGAAGAATGACCGGAAAGCCATTCCATGTATCTGATCCTCACTTCGCCCTGCACGGATGGAGAACGGAGTATTGAGGTATGTCACCGCCATATCAGGACTGAGATGAAGAACAAATTCGGTCTGTCCTCTTGTCAGAGCCTCGTACTGCTTTTTGTATCGCTCCTGTTCCGTCCTGGCATGGTACTCACCTGTTTCATCATAGAAGGCGAGTGCCGCCCCGTCCCGTCCGGTATCAAAGACGACAGGTATCCCGACGATTCGGAGGACGAGTTCCCGCTTTCTGATCACCGTCCTGACCGGGAGCGACCCGGATATGCCCTGGACCGCGTCATGGCAGATACGGGTGATCTCCGGGTTATTGAAGAGTGAGATTGGAATTTCCTCGATCACTTCTCCATAAATGACATCAAGAGAACAGCCAAGAAGGTGAAGAACACCTTCGGTCACCATGACGGCATGGAGCCGGGCGTCGGTGATGATGACAGGGGCTGGCCAGTAGCTGATCAGGGAGGAGACAGGCACCCGTTGAACGAGGAAATAATTCTTTGCCGTTCCGATCTGCTTTCGATCCACATCACCTTTGAGTTTGAGAATATCCAGGTACTTCGCAGCGGTATTCCGATGGAGATGCAGTGCAGATGATATCTCCGTGATACTCATCCCTCTTGGATAGCGTTTGAGAAGCTCCTTTATCTGAATCATTTCTTCATTATTTACGGTCATTAGCAGAGACCCCCAAGAACCCCGCACTTTATTATGCAGTGCATATGCGTTCAACAAATATAACCTTTATCACATATCAGATTCAACCAGAGTGTGTAAGCACTGCAAATAGATCAGGGAGACCTGATCCAGCATCCATGCATACTGCATGGGGGAGAAGACAATGGCAGAATCTTTCGATGTGAAACTCGAATCAAAGACCTATGTGCCCGATCCTTCGTACAAGGAGGCATCGAACATCGGTGATTATAACGAGGCATACAACCGCTATCTCAAAGACCCGGATGCATTCTGGGAGAAGATTGCAGAAGAGCTCACCTGGTTCAAACCATGGGACAAGCTGAAAGAGTGGAGCCACCCGTATGCGAAATGGTTTGTCAACGGCAAAACCAACATCACCTACAACTGCCTCGACCGGCATGTCAACAGCGAGCGGAAGAACAAAGTTGCCCTGATCTGGCGTGGAGAAGAGGAAGGGCAGGAGCGGATACTCACCTACCGGCAGCTGCACCGCGAAGTCCAGAAATGTGCCAATGCATTAAAGAGCCTTGGTGTCGGCAAAGGGGATACGGTCTGTATCTACATGCCGCTTGTTCCCGAGCAGATCGTCTCAATCCTGGCCTGTGCCAGAATAGGGGCAGTCCATAGCATCGTCTTTGGAGGGTTCGGCGCAGCAGCATTAAATACCCGCATACGCGATGCGGCCGCAAAAGTCGTTATCACCAGCGATGTCGGATACCGCCGTGGAAAAAGGGTCCCCCTCAAATCGATCGTCGGCGATGCAGTCGTCAATGCCCCGAGTGTGGAGAAGATCGTGGTGTTACGGCGTGAGAAGCCCCAGGTTGAACTTGTCTCGGAGATGGAGATCGACTACCATGAACTCATCGAATCCGCTGACAAGATCTGCGAACCTGAGGTGATGGATGCTGAGGATCCGCTCTATATCCTCTATACATCCGGAACGACCGGCCAGCCAAAAGGTATCGTCCACACCACAGGAGGGTACATGGTAGGGACATACTATACCACAAAGTATGTCTTCGACATGAAGGAGAACGATGTTCACTGGTGTACTGCTGATCCGGGTTGGGTCACCGGCCACAGCTATATCGTCTACGGGCCGCTTGCGGTGGGGGCAACCATCATGATCACCGAGACTGTCCCCGACTATCCGGATCCAAGCAACTGGTGGAAGATCATCGAAGACTTTGGTGTCACTATCTTCTACACCGCACCAACTGCGATCAGGATGTTCATGAAGTTCGGTGAGGAGTGGCCAAACAAGGCGAACCTGGACTCGCTTCGGATCATCGGATCGGTCGGAGAGCCCCTCAACCCCGAGGCGTTTGAGTGGTATCACCGGGTGATCGGAAAGTCGCAATGTCCAATCCTGGATACGTGGTGGCAGACCGAGACGGGGATGCACATGATCACAACGATGGTTGGTGAGCCGATGAAGCCCGGCTTTGCGGGTCGTCCGATCCCCGGCGTCCAGGCAGATGTCGTCGACAAGGAAGGGAACCCGGTACCGCCAAATGTCGGCGGACTCCTGGTCCTCAAAGAGCCCTGGCCATCGATGATGAGGACGGTTCATAACAATGACGAGCGGTACCGCCAGTACTGGGAGACGATCCCCCCATACTACACCGCAGGCGATCTCGCTGTCAAGGACAAAGACGGGTATATCATGGTACTTGGGCGTGCCGATGATATCATCATCGTCGCCGGCCACAACATCGGAACCGCCGAGGTTGAGAGTGCCCTCGTCTCCCACGAAGCGGTCGCAGAGGCGGCTGTCATCGGTAAACCCGATACGATGAAAGGGCAGGCGGTCAAGGCCTTCGTCATCCTCAGGCTTGGTCATGAGCCGAGTGAGAAGCTCAGGAACGAGCTGATCTACCATGTCAGGATGAGTATCGGCCCAATTGCAATGCCGTCTGAGATCGATTTCGTCCCCTCCCTGCCAAAGACGAGGAGCGGAAAGATCATGCGGCGTGTCCTGAAGGCTCAGGAGATGGGAATCGATCCAGGTGACATATCGACACTGGAAGAGTAAACACCCCCCACCTATTTATCCGGTTATACCATGCATGATAAACACATACTCGGACTCCCGGTAGAGCGTGGGCGCTGGCTCTACGTTCTGCTCGGGTTGATCATCAATATCTGTCTTGGAAGCATCTATGCATGGAGTGTCTTTGTCAGACCTCTGACAGACTACTTCATCACTGATCTCGGAAAGACGGTGACCTCAAACGAGATCCTGATGCCTTTTTCGGTCTTCCTTGCAGCATTTGCCATAGCGATGCCACTGACAGGGAAGTACATCGATCAATGGGGACCCAGGAAGACAACCATCGTCGGAGGGTTGCTCACCGGGCTTGGCTGGCTGCTGGCATCAATGGTAACATCTGTTGAGATGCTCTATCTCGTCTATGGTGTGATCGGTGGTGCAGGAGTCGGGATCGCCTATGGCGTACCTGTCGCTCTTGCCACACGCTGGTTCCCGGACAAGCGTGGTTTTGCCGTCGGGCTTGCACTGCTTGGATTTGGGTTTTCAGCATTCATATCAGCAAACATCGCCGGATACCTCATCCCGCTCATTGGAGTGATGGACACATTCCGGGTCTTTGGTGTTGCATTCCTCGTCATCATCACGCTCTGTGCACTCCCGCTCAGATTTCCTGAGCCAGGGTATGCACCTCCGGGCTGGAGACCTGCCCCATCAGCGATTGCTGAGACCTGCGAGTGCGATAGATCCCAGATGATCAGGACCCCGACCTTCTATGGGCTCTGGATCTGCTACTTCATCGGCTGTCTCGCCGGGTTGATGGCGATATCCATCGCTCAGCCGGTCGGAGTCGAGGTGGTTGGGATCGCTCCGGTACTTGCAACAGCACTCGTCGGGGTCTTTGCCATCTTTAACGGAGGAGGGCGCCCCTTCTTTGGATGGCTGACGGATTTCCTCAGACCGGCCCGGGCGGCAGTTATATCCTTCCTGCTGATCGCAGGTGCCTCGATGATGCTCTGGGTTGCTCCCTCTCAGATCACCTACATCATCGCATTCTGTCTTCTCTGGGGATGCCTGGGCGGATGGCTTGCCATAGCACCGACAGCGACCGCACGGTTCTTTGGAACCTGTGACTATCCGCGGTGTTACGGACTTGTCTTCCTTGCCTATGGTGCGGGTGCCATCGCCGGTCCTCAGCTTGCCGGGTTTATCAGAGACTCTACGGGAAGTTACCTTGGAGTTTTCCCCTATATTATCGGCCTGGCGGTCATCGGTGCGCTTATCGGTCATTTCCTGCTCAAGCCGATAAACAGCAGGTAGCATTCCAAATCCCTCTTTTTATGAAAACTATTCAATCATTTTCTGGTCCGGATATCTCCCCTATCCAAAGATACTAAGTCCTCAGAGAATGATATAGTACCTAATGGAAGAACCAAAAAAATTTTCGGATTTTTCAATATCCCAGGACCTCCTCAAGGCCGTTGCGGATATGGGCTTTGAAGAGGCGACACCAATTCAGTCGATGGCAATCCCTCACATTCTTGAAGGGAAAGATATCACCGGCCAGGCACAAACCGGAACCGGAAAGACCGCTGCTTTCGGCCTCCCTCTCATCGAGATGATCGATCCCGACAACCGCGATGTCCAGGCACTCGTCCTGGCACCGACCCGGGAACTTGCAATACAGATTGCAGAAGAGTTTGCACGTTTTGGCCAGTATAGAAAAGGCATCTCAATTGTTCCCGTCTATGGCGGACAGCCAATCGAGCGGCAGTTCCGGGCACTTCGGGCTGGAGCACAGATCGTTATCGGAACGCCCGGCCGTATCATGGATCACATGGAGCGCAAGACCCTCAGCGTCGCCAATCTTCGCTTTGTCGTTCTCGACGAAGCAGACCAGATGCTTGACATGGGATTCCGTGACGACATCGCACGTATCCTGAAGTCATCGCCAAAGGGAAGGCAGACACTCCTCTTCTCGGCAACGATGCCCTCCGCAATCCTGGATCTCTCCAAGAAATACCAGAAGAACCCCGAGTTCATCAAGGTTGTTCATGCTGAGATGACTGTTCCCCAGATAGAACAGTACTATCTTGAGGTCAAAGACCGGCAGAAACTCGATGTCCTCTGTAATCTGATCGACATCCAGAATCCCGATCTTGCCATGGTCTTCTGCAACACGAAGCGTGCCGTCGATGATGTCACATCACGGCTCCAGGCACGTGGATACTTCGCCGACGCACTCCATGGCGACATGAAGCAGACCCAGCGGGATCGCGTCATGGGGAAGTTCCGGAAGAGGCAGATCGATATTCTGGTTGCAACTGATGTTGCGGCACGCGGCCTTGATATCAGTGAGATCGATACCGTATTCAACTACGATGTTCCGCAGGATGTTGAGTATTATATTCACCGTATCGGGCGGACGGCCCGGGCAGGCCGGGCAGGATCCTCATTCTCATTTGTTGCACCAAAAGAGATCTATAAACTCCGCGAGATCCAGAGGTTCGCAAAGATCAAGATCGTCCGGATGGCCCTTCCAACACCCGATGATGTCGAGGCATCACAGGCACGTGTCCTCATCGATAAAGTGAAGGAAGTCTGTGAGACCGGGCTTGGCGAACGATTCATCCCCCATGTAGAGCAGGCACTGGAAGAAGGTCTTACCTGTATCGAGATTGCCACTGCACTTATGAAGATCCATCTTGGCGGACGTGATACCGAGGAGCGGACCTATGGCAATGAGGGAGGCACAATTGAACCGGGTATGGCACGGCTCCGTATATCAATCGGAAAAGACCGCCAGATCAGGGCAAAGGATATTGTTGGCGCTATTGCAGGTGAGACCGGTCTTCCGGGACGATCCATTGGTGCAATCGATATCTATGAGACCTTCACCTATGTCGATGTCCCTGCGGAGAATGCACGGGAAGTTGTCGAGATAATGAAGGATAGAACAATTCGTGGGCTCACTGTTGAGATATCACGGGTTGAAACAAAGAACTAACCCTTTTTTAATATGGTGATCATCAACCTTTTCGATGATCCACGATAATTTTTTCACTTTCACCCTCCGCTGCATGCTGCTATATACCCTGCGGAGAGAGTAGTACCTGCCAGAGTGTCGGGAACAACCGCACTCCCTGCTCTCTGCACCAACCCCAATTTCGACCCCCTCTTTTCTTTATTCAGGAGAGCGATCAGGGAAGGCGTGATAAAAGGTACTCCTCTCAGAAGGAATCAGTACATGAAAAAAGGCATTGCATCCGCTCCTGTATGATAATTATTAGAATAAACGGTAATGCATCCGCTGTTGTGTTTCGTTTTGATAAGAAGAAGTGGTATTGGCAGCGTTGAACAGTTCCCGAGGACTCTCGTACCTCAGTACAGTGTTCGACGCAGGTGGGCTTAACTGCCGGGTTC
>NZ_JALJYG010000024.1 GCF_024170505.1 Methanocalculus alkaliphilus | reverse complement strand
CACCATTGCTGCTCCTCCTCTGGTGGTACAGAGAAGTTAGCAGGTGAGCACTTTTAGACCGCCACTTTTGTGCATTTCTACACCGCCATTGACAGCTTCAAATAACGTGACTGGAATATCATTCTCACCCTCAATGATTTTCCATGTCATTGGTGACCAGCCTCTTCCTCTAGGTAAATCACTTGCATGAACCACCAGATTGTTGCTGTGACGTGACAAAAGAGTGGCATTGATAATTTTCCCATAGCTCAGGTAGAAGCAAATATCACCTTCTGGTAAATTAGCTGCTTCATGCCCCCACCTGACCTCATGCCAATCATAGGTCCAGTTAATCAGGAGTTCTGGAATGAAAGCATTCATCCAGCTTCCGGAATCAGAGCAGACGCTGATACTCCACTCCCCCCCCACCAGGCTTGCTTGTAAACCCAAGTCCTTCAAATATTCGTTGTGAACGAATATTTTCTGGTTTTGCTCTTCCAAATACTAATACGCCGGATTTCTCGTCTCTGAATTTTTGTATTGCTGCATTCAACAGCGATTTTCCTATACCCCTACCCCGAAATTCAGGGGCAACAGTATAATGTAATTCCCATCCCAGTTCTTCTCTCTCAAACCGAACCTGCCCAATGGGAACCCCGGATTCGGTCTCCAGAATATAGATAGAACAACCATCTATATCCCGAAGCCTGCTGTGGAACCACTGGCGATGGGTTGCAGAAGATATTGGATCTTTAGAAAAGGAATTCTTCCGGGTCTCAGGATCATTTGCCCAGACAAGGAGCAATGCCTCATCAGCCAGAGTGGCATGACGAACATGTAATGGCGATTCTGGAGTCAGGATAAGCACGGCCAGAACGCGATCTATCCCTCTTCCATCAACGGCCAAATGACACCTTTGTGACCATGAGTCATCGATCCCATGTTCGACAAGATCACCAAGACAGTCCTGAATCAACTCTTTGGTAATGCTGTCTTTATCTCCGATCCATTGTAACAATCCTCTTTCCTGTAAACCTTCAGCAATTGGAACCTGATTATCTGCAAGCGTCACGACAACCGCGGGCAATCCCAGACACAACCTTTCCCAGCTGGTCGCCCCGGCAGCCCCGATCGCGAGATCTGCCTTTGCCATCAGGGGTGCAAGAGTAGGGATCGTACCGTGCAGGTGGACATTCGGATGCCTATGAGTCAGTGTCTTGAGGGATGCAAAATATGGGCTGTTGTTAGCGATCACCACATCAACCTCTATATCCGACCGGTTCAGGCCGATAAAAGCTTCAAGTGCACGTCCGGTCAGGTTATCCGAATCTGCACCCCCAAACGAGATGAGGATGCGCCTGATCGACCCTTTCCTTGGCGGGATACGATCATGTAGCTCAGCATAAATCGGCTGGAGGAGTGCATAATCAGAGCCAAGGAGCCGGGTGCAGCCCTCTGGAAGAAGGCCGTCATACCTATTCTCCATATCCGGAACAAGATTCTGATCGAGGAGAAGATCACAGTCATGATGCCGATCGGCAATGTCATCGATCACCATAATCTTGCTAATTAGGGGAAGCAGCCGCTCCTCCCATCGCCGATCAATCCCATAATGATCGATGATCAGCCACTCCGGCTTAATCTGAAGTGATGTAATTGCAGCTACTGTGGCGTCCGCATCCTCCTGCCAGGAGGCACCCAGCCAGGCAGCATGGGCAGACACATCATCGGGAACAAAACCCTTACGGGGAGAAGGGAGACGATGAACCGCGAATCCCTGCTCTTCGATGTGATTGCAGAGATCCCCCTCATGTTCCCGGCAGATGAAGATGACTTGCGCCCCAGAGTCCTGCAATGCTTTGGCTAAAGTAAGGCATCGGGTGACATGCCCGGTGCCGATTGTATGGGAAGCATCGGTGCGGAAGAAAATGGATTTTGGCAATGAAATCACTCTTTAAAATTTTTTCGAATGGGGAGTCCTGCATCTGATAAATAAGACTTCGCCTCTGCAGGCGATTGCTGGGTAAAATGAAACATACTCGCAGCTGCAACAGCAGAGGCTCCACAGTCCTGAATTGCTCTGCGCATGTCTTCATAATTTCCTGCACCTCCCGATGCAATAACCGGAACATCAACTGCGTCAACAATGCGTTTTATTAGAGGTAGATCATAACCCTGCATTGTCCCATCTCGGTCAATTGATGTCACCAATATTTCTCCTACACCCATTTTTTCTAATTTCTGGGCCCATAAAACAGGATCAATTTGTGTAACAACAGTTCCTGAACAACTACAGCAACGATATACTCCTTCTTGAAGTACCTTATAATCAATACTTGCGACAATACATTGTGATCCAAAACGAATTGCAGCTTCTTTAATAAAATCCTGTTTCATATAAGCGGCAGTATTAATAACAACCTTATCTGCACCGGAAGATAGAAGTTTTGTAATATGATTGATTTTCGTTATACCTCCACCAACTGTGAAAGGAACAGTGCATTCAGACGCAAAACCTTTTATTGATTCATAATCTGGTTCTCGGGATTCTCCATTTGCTGTAATATCAACAAGTATCAACTCGTCAACATCCCGGAGATTATAAACCTTTATAGCAGGCAGGACAGATCCAATATAGCGCCAGCTATCAAAACCAATCCCCTTCACAAGACCAGTACCTTTCCAAAGAAGCGTTGGGATTATCCGTACCTTTAACATATTATAATTCCACAAAGTTTTTTAGAAGCTGTAATCCTGCTTTTGAACTTTTTTCGGGATGAAACTGAGTCCCCCAAATCGATCCTTTGCCGACAACTGATGAAAAAGAAACCCCATAATCTGTTTTGGCAAATATGTGTTGATCATCAGTTGGTTGGAATGTATAGCTATGAATAAAGTAAAAATCCGAGCCATTGGGAATATTATTTAGAAGTGGGCAATGTTGGTTTGTTACCATGACATCGTTCCACCCTGCATGAGGAACACGCTCATTGCACCCAATTTGTTTCAGGTGAATAACATTCCCAGGGATTAAATCTAGACCTTGAATCATTCCACCCTCTGTTCCTTGAGTGGCAAGTAATTGCATACCAAGGCAGATTCCAAGAATTGGAATTTTTTCTTTCATAACTGCATCTTGGATGGCTTTCCCCAATCCGTGTTTATTTAATAAGGATATTGCATCATAAAAACTCCCTACTCCGGGTAAAATTATACGCGACACCCCGGTTAACTGATCAGGTTCATTGGTGATTGTACTTTTCTCACCTACCTTTTTTAAGGCATTTTGTAATGAGCCTAGATTTGAAATACCCAAGTTTATAATAGCAATCATGATAAACAAAGATTGAAATGAGTTACTCTGTAGACTTTAACAATAGATAGGCAGTATCAGTCAGTGTGTTGCACTTATTGCATAACCTATTCAATTTCCTCCTCTTAATTCCCTCAATTAATTTCGCATAACTCTCATTGTTCCATATTTCAACAAGATCATCCTCTAGAATGTTTCCCATAACTAATTGGCTTGTAAGATCGTAACAACATGGCACTACATCTCCATTCCATCGAATTGTAATTGTATTTAATACATGATCGCATTCGGTTGCTTCATTACTGTCTGGATCTGATAAAACGTTAAATAATTTGTCATCAACAACCATATCTGGCCATCGCATTGCAAATGTGCTTTTAAAACCCTGAATTCCCTCAAAAAATTCTTTCTGAAGATAATCTGGAATAGGGGCATCTTCTTTCATTTGATCATGATGATAGATAAATTGAGTAGTGGCAATCCAAATGTTTGGCAAATTACAATTTTGTTTTTTTTTAATTTGAATGAGTTTATGTATATTATCTTTTATTATATGAAAATCCGAGTTTCTACGAATAAAATTATTTTCACCAGGACTTGTTCCATCTAATGAAAATTCAATTTCATCTAGCCCACAATCTATTAAATTGTGGATATTATCATCATTTAATAACATACCATTTGTTACAGTTTTAATCATTGCTTCTGGACAGACCTTCCGCAATAATGAAACCATTTTAAAAAAGTGGGGGTTTAAAAAAGGTTCACCACCGTGATATAAAACCAATACTTTTATATCGTTGGAGTATTTTTTTATTTGATTCAGGATAATTAAAAAATCATCCCATTTTAAAACCCCACGCGTCATCTGAACAGTTCCAGTCGGGCAATGAGAGCAACGAAGATTACAAGCACTTGCAGGCTCAATCCGAACAACTCTTGGAAATGGTCTCATTAATTGTCACCAGAATTTCATGTATTATCATAATTGACTTTTATAAGATTGCCTCGTTTGTCTTTCTTTAAATTACCGGATTTGTCTAGCTGGAATATTTTTTTATTGGTAAATTTATCACAAATTGTAATGAATTCCTCAACATCCAGATCAAGGGGCCGTAGAATCTCCTCTAAAGATTTTCCAAGGTACTCCCAAGGAAACATACCATCATGTTGTTTAACAATCTCTAATGCATCCTGTCGTGTCAAACGTCCACGTCTGACGTGCATGCAGACCAAATCTGTTGCTCGACCAAAACCGAATTTTAAAAATTTGAAGTAATCATGTATACCTGTTTGATGGTTATCCAAATTTTCATAGCTGACCATTGATCCTTCAACAGTTTTATGGTACGTAGTCATCCCATAAGCCTGAGAGATAATAGCATTGGACAATCCATCCCAAGGAAGGTAATATCCAAGGAATAGACCTGTCACACCTACTCGGGCAAGTTCATCATCAGAGGGGTATGTATACGGAATAAGATGGTGGTTCTTAATATTTTCTATACCCGCTACATCGGAAACTCGTAACCCAAGTAGCCCTCCAAATTCTTCAAGCCATCTTCGGGTTAATGTATTACTTTCAGCAGCAGCTGCAGGACCACCATATTCATTCTGAGAATTTTCTCCCCAAATGATAAGAGGAATATTAAATTGGACTGCCACTCTAACAGGAATGGTAAAGATACCCACGTGCTCTGGCCAGGAAATGTCCCCTACCTGCTCAAGACCGATTCTATTGAGTTTGGCTCGAATATTTGGATTTGGAGAGAATTCAACATAATCCACACCCAATTGTTTTAAATTCTCAATATTTTTTCTGCCGATACTTGATAGATCGCATGTTGTCGAAGTAACACAAAGAGGATTCATTCCCAGCTGGAGGACTCGAATAACCTGGTATGTGCTATCTTTCCCACCACTCACGGGAACAATGCAATCCCAGTTACTCCCATCTGCATTGCGGTATTTATCCAGGATTTTTTGTAACTCATTCTTTCTACCTTCCCAATCTATTTCCTTACGGTGTTCATAGTTTCGGCAGGCACTACATACACCTTCAGCATCAAGCTGGATATCCGGTTTGGTGCTTGGCATCACACATTGACGGCAGTAGGTTATCATATCAATACTCCCTTTTCAATAAAAACCAGTTAATGTCATCCTGAGGATAGTTGGGATCTCGATGATAGACAAATCCATAATCAATAAGTCTAAGATCAGAATAAGTATCAAGGATCTCACCACAGAAATCACGTTTAAATAAGCGTTCATTATGACCCCTGTATGGTATTTGGACTGGACTTGGGTTATAATATTCACTTATCAGCAGATATTTTCCGGTTGATTGATATAATTTTTCATACACTTGAGATAAATAATCTGGATTAATATGAATTAAAACTCCCTTAATCATTGTTAAATCGTAAACTACTTCTGGTTTATAATCGAGTATTGATGTATGAAAAATATTCTCTGGTGGAAGAAGTGATTGTAATTCATCAACTGCATCTTTGTTAATTTCAATAGCATATTGCTTTTGTTGTGGATAGAGAAGTTTGAGAGCTTTGAGATTCATACCAATATTTGCTCCAAACTCAATGCAGGTTTTCGGTTTTTCTGCATTACATAACGCTTGACAAAAAAAAGCAATATTTGATGCCAATAACTCTTCACCCTGATTTCGTTTTATATACTCTGATCCAAAATCTCCGGCCCAGAATAACTCCTGCTCTGTTAGATAATCGTTTTTCATAATTTAAACTCCATTACTCTATTAATCGAATAAATATTAGTTATCTTCTCTTCATTTTCACAAGCAGATCGTAAAGTATCTCAGCACGGATCCAGTCGTCAGGCGTGTCAATATCCTGTACTCGGTAACGCGGTAGAATGGTCGGTACAGCATAATTCGAAAATAGGGGTAATCCTTGGACCCATGCTTCTGAACGTCCCCAATAAAACTGACCCGCATCATGGTACGCTTCTTCCAGATCCTGTGATCGTGTTGAGAAGTGTTCGGGTTTAAACATCTCAATCCGGCCATCTGTTGATATCTTTAGAGCACGTTGTATCGGAAAAGGGTAGCTCGTGACGGAGAAGGCATAATCACTTCCAGATTCCTTGAGGGCTTCAAGACCATGTCGAATATCATCCAAAGTCACAAAAGGAGCGGTTGCATAAATACAACAGACATGATTAAATGATATACTCTTTTCAGCAAACCACTCTATTGCATGCCGAATCACTGGAATGGTGCCAACATAATCATCTGATAGCTCTTTCGGGCGCATAAATGGCACTTCAGCACCCCATTCACGAGCAACAGCTGCTATCTCTTCATCATCTGTTGAGACGATGATCCTATCAAAGCACCCACTCTCTAATGCAGCTTCTATCGACCAGGCGATGATCGGCTTGCCGCAAAATTCCCTGATATTCTTTCGAGGAATCCGCTTACTTCCTCCCCGAGCTGGAATAACTGCAAGCCTCATCCAACCACCGCCCCCCGTAATGCATCTACAACCTGATCCTGTTGCTCATCAGTCATTGTTGGATACATCGGGAGGCTTATCGCCTCTGCATAATATTGTTCAGCTTCAGGATAGTCGCCCTTCTTGAACCCCATTCTTTCATACCATGGTTGGGTGTGTACCGGAATATAATGAAGGTTGACTCCAATATCGGATTCACGCATTGATTCAAACACTTCACGATGGGATTTTGTAATCGCACCCAGCTGTAGCCGAATCACATACAGATGCCAGCTTGAATAAGCATCGGGGTGTTGCAAAGGAACCGTGACTAGAAGATCCGAAAGCAGGCGATCATACCGCTCAGCAATCTCATGGCGGCGGGTCACATACTCATCAAGCCGATTTAACTGAGAGATGCCAAGAGCTGCCTGAATGTCAGTCATCCGATAGTTATATCCAAGATCAATCTGCTGATAGTACCAAGGGCCATCGGCTGCATGGGTCATCAGTTCTGGATCACGAGTTATGCCATGGCTTCTAAGCAGCTGCATCTTTCCGGCAAGGGCAGCATCATTTGTTACAGCCATTCCTCCTTCGGCAGTCGTGATGATTTTTACAGGATGAAAGCTGAAGACGGTGATATCACTGTATCTGCAACACCCGACAGGAAAATCTCTGTACCGCCCCCCAAGTGCATGTGAAGCATCTTCAATCACCTTGAAACCATAGCTTTGTGATAACTCATGAATTCTCTTCATCTCACAGGATTGTCCACAGAGGTGTACTGGGACGACAATATCTGGTAAGCAACTTTTCTCATCTGCATCAGAAAGTTTCTTCTCCAGTGCTTCAGGAGAGAGGTTGTAGGTGACAGGATCAATATCTACAAAATCAACCTGAGCACCACAGTAAATAGCACAATTAGCAGATGCAACAAAGGTGATCGGGCTCGTCCATAATCGATTCCCCGGTCCAAGCCCAAGCGCAAGGCATGCTACATGAAGAGCTGAAGTGCCGCTATTTACCGCCACACCATATCTGGCACCAACCTTTGATGCCACCGCCTCCTCAAACCGAGGCACGACCGGTCCCTGGGTGATGAAATCTGACTGTAGAACCTCGACAACCGCGTCGATATCCTCCTGCCTGATATCCTGCCGTCCGTACGGGATCATACTAGCCCGGAGATATAGTTGATATGTTTGATCTCATCAATGGTGAGGAAATGGGGATTCTTCCCGGAATTGTATTCAAAGTCCTGATCAACCGGATGACCTGCCTCTCCCTGTTTGTTTGTTGTAAAATTTACCTCATATGAATATTGAATAGTCGGTTGGATCACATAATGATCATCAAACTCAAGCGTTAGATGCGAATCATCCCTTGGGCACATCACCTCATGCAGCTTCTCTCCAGGCCGGATCCCGATGATCCGTTGCGGGAGATTCGGTGCCATTGCAGTTGCTAGATCCACGATCCTGATTGATGGAATCTTCGGGATAAAGAGTTCACCCCCTTGCATCCGCTCAAAGCTCTTCAGCACAAAATCAACCCCCTCCTGTAAGGTAATCCAGAACCTGGTCATCCTCTCATCGGTGATTGGGAGGTGATCGGTGCCATTCTGGATGAGATTCTTGAAGAACGGCACGACCGATCCCCGTGACCCAACCACATTCCCATATCGCACCACCGAGAACCGAGTCGGATCCTGCCCGGCGATATTATTTGCTGCCACAAAGAGCTTATCGGAGGCGAGCTTGCTTGCTCCATAGAGGTTGATCGGGTTTGCCGCCTTATCTGTCGAGAGCGCAATCACCTTATGCACCTTATTAGCAAGCGCCGCGTGGATCACATTCTCTGCACCATAGACATTCGTCTTGATGCACTCCATCGGATTATATTCTGCGGCCGGCACCTGCTTTAAGGCGGCGGCGTGGATCACATAATCCACGCCCCGCATCGCCATAATCAGGCGGTCGCGATCGCGGACGTCGCCGATGAAGTAGCGCATGCAGTCCTGATTGAAGATCTGGCTCATCTCGAACTGCTTCAGCTCGTCACGGGAGAAGATTATCACTTTCTTTGGATCATACCGCTCCAGAATGGTCTTTGTGAACTGCTTGCCGAAGGAGCCGGTGCCCCCAGTGATAAGGATTGATTTGTTGTTGAACATGATCTAACATCTCTTTTTTTGTAAATTGTTGAAGTTGGATTGGCTTCTTTGTTACGATGATACGTGAGAGTAATTTATATCTGAGCGATCATTCATACACTCTTTTTCACATCTAAGAGCATCTAAATATGGAAGAGCACTTACATGTACACAACCAATTTGAGCAGGGATAGGTAGATTTAAAATATATGCAATTGCAAATCTGTGACATCCCCCTCCACCAAAAAAAGGCTCACCATAAGGTCCAACGTGTATTAAAACCCCACCCAATTCTCGAAAGTTATTGGGGTATATTTCCTCCATTGTTCGCAGTCGTCCCTCTTCTTTAATTTGTTTGAAAATTTCATCGAGCTTTTCATAACGACATATGATATCTTTTTTATCATAACACCCATCAGCACCGGGTATTTTGTCAATCAGCTCATACATAAAATCAAATAATCCAGTTTCTTCCCATGAAATATTATTAGTCCAATGGTCAATAGAAAATTTGATTTTTGGAAATTTAGAGAGAGGAATTGCATGTTCAAGTGGCCAATTATCTTTAATCACTTCACCTGAGTCTCTTCGTCCATTTAAAACCGGACTTGTAATAACCATCTTGATATTTCGTGGATAAATCCAAATTCTTTCAGCATACTTAGGTGCTGAAGAACCGTAATGTATTTTATTATTAAAATCTATCCAGAATATTCTGGATCTATATCTAAATTCCTTTATTATATAAACAAGAGTCATTATTACCTTTATCAATAATGAGAAGAAACCCTCTTCATTAAGAATTTTTTGAGACTTATTAATTAAACGTTTTAAAGCCAATTTTTCACCCCTTCCTCTCCATAAACTCCTTGTGTGAGCCGCTCTCCACAACCTTTCCCCCATTCATTAATTAATTTTAAAAATTAAATTTGTTTATTTTGACCAAATATTAATTGTCCATTAATAACTCTCGTAGTTTATTGCATACTATAATCGAGCCAGGTGTTTTTAATGAACATCCAAATATGTATTCACGCAATTTTTTTTGTTCTACATCATGTCTATTCCATATTTGACAATTATTATGAAAAAGGGTCGTAGAGATTTTATTATTATCATAGTCAAGTAAATTAAAATTGGGTAAATAATCCCTCATAACAAAATCAAGTCCTTTCCCAACATATTTATTTTGCTCGGGTAGATTGAGTAAGACTAGCTTACACCCACAATAAATTGCACTAAATATTGATCCTCCATAATCTGCAAAAATGTAGTCAGAGGCTGAATATATTTGAGTCAAATTACGACTGCTTTTTATATCAACGAAAAAGCCATACTCTTTCAACTTTTGCACAAGCAATGGGTTATCTCGAGTCCGATGAGGATGTGGGCGGCAGATGATATTATACCTTTCTTGTAGTTTGGATAATTCAGGAGCCCAGAGAAGAATATTTCCATCAGGTTTTTCTTGCCAATCAACACGTGATGGCATCCAATAGATCAACTCTTTTTTTCTATCAAGTTGAAACTCATCAACCAACTCATTATAAAAATTATTAGAAACATCAAATATGTCATCATATCGAGGATAACCAATTATAAACGCTGGTTTATTCGTTTTTTTAGATATAGTTGTATAATCCAACTCACCATGACAAAAAAAATAATCAAATGATTCGGTCCGTGAAGTGCCCGGATGGTCTTCTGATATATCCATACCTCTTGGAAAGCATACACACTTTTTACTCACTGCTTTCTCTGGATATATTTCTCGCCTATAATGTACTTTTTTAGCACTTTCACCAAGAGCTACTGGTCTTTTAAAATATCTCAATAGTAGTTTGGAAACCCTTGACCTGTCTAGTAAGAGACCAATAGATCTAGAATATAGGCGTATAGAAAAATATTTTATATCAGAGAAAAGATTTCTTTCTTGAGATCTAATTGTGAAATTACCTGTTCCCACCACTATTTTATACTTTTGCTTTGATCTCAATAAATCACTAAGATTTTTAAAGTTGTACCCATAATCAGAAATATACTTCAGTATTTCATTCTTTTCATTACTAGAAGCCAAATCATTTACAATAATTTCAAATTCATCTCTTTCAAGATTTTTAAAAATATTATTATAATAGTCGATTTGACGAGGATCTATTAGGAAAAAACCAATTCTATTTATTAACATCGTTTGCTCCTGATTATTCCATCTATACAAACCATTTCCTATAAATTCATAGTAATAGATTGGGAAGTTATTCGATCAATTCTTTCAGAGTTATTCATATCCTTCCCTTTTGAATGAAAATGCATATGAACTCCCATCTTGTTCATCTTGACGCATGCTGCTCTTGTTACATCATAAGTTTATTAATCATTTTGAAAAGCAACCTCAACTTTACCACCCAATACTCTCCCCATCCCCACCATGAAAATCCGATCCCCCGGTCATCATCAACCCATACGTAAGTGCCAATCCCTTATAATACTCAACCTGCTCTTCTGTATGCTTTGCATAATACACCTCCACCCCATCCAACCCTAACCCGACATACCGCGCAATATCTTCTTCACCAAGCGTACTCCGATCACCAAGATAACCTGGATGCGCAAGAACAGCCACACCGCCAGCCTCATGAATCAGTGAGATGGCATCCGCGGGCGTTATCTTAAACCGCTCAATATATGCCCTTCCGCCGCTGCCGATGTACTCTGTTGTGAATGCTTCAGACTGCTCTTCAATATAGCCCATCTCCTGCATTACCCGCGCAATATGCGGTCTGCCGATAAATGTTGTTCCTGAAATCTCACGCACCCTTTCAACGGTAATCTCGATCCCAAGCTCATTGAGTTTCTCCACCATACGAACAGCCCGATTCTCCCGGGCATCAATCATCTTTTGGATGATGGCATTTAAACTGCAATTCGTGGGATCAATGAAATAACCCAGGATATGAATCTCCTTTTTGCCGTCTATTGTAGAGAGTTCGATTCCAGGGATCACCTCCAGATCAAACTCGCGGCCAGCTCGGCATGCCTCTTCGATGCCATCGATCGTATCATGATCGGTGATAGCAATGGTGGAGAGCCCTGCATCTTTTGCCGCGATAACTAGCTCACGGGGGGTGAGGGTGCCGTCGGAGGCGGTGGTGTGGAGGTGGAGATCGGCGTATTTTGGAGGAGGTCCATCTGTTTCAAGAGCAAGGATCTCCTGTTCTTTACCAAATATCCAGCGATCCAGCCGATTTTTCATACAATCCCCGCTGCTTTTAAAATACCATAAGCGATGTCTTCAGGGCTGGGTGCTGTTTCATCATTACAAATTGTATAATCAGAAGTTTTTGGAGGGGTGAAGGGAAGATCGATCCCAACAACATTTGTGAGAACTTCGAATAACCTCGTTCCATCGAAAGTACTTTATAGTGTGTGATCGATCAGTACTCAATGAGCACGTTCTTTAATTTTGCAATTAAGGA
>NZ_JALJYG010000023.1 GCF_024170505.1 Methanocalculus alkaliphilus | reverse complement strand
GTGTCAGTTACTTGATACTGCTTTGACACGCATTATTTTATGCTTTACTAATATATTGATCTTTTGGCTCAACTAAAATTGTGCGTAAGTCCTATTTGAATTATTTACTACGTGCTCTGAAAAATGCATGAGGGGAGAAGGGGTCATCCCGCCACCCCCATCATCCGGGGGTGAAAGAAGGTCCTATATTCCACTGACAAATGAGAGAGAAATACCCCCATCGGCAGAGGAGAGGGTGAGAGAACCATTCTCAATGATATACCCGGTCATCTCCGGCAGGAGAGAGAAGAACCGGCTCTCCTGATCCATCAGGCCCGGGGGAGTCTCGCAGTAGACCAGGGTTGAGACCGGGTGATCGATCACCAGCATCGAACCATCCATCTGGTAGCCCGCAGAGTAGCTGTTGCATCCACCGGAGCCTGAGATTCGCTCGCCATCAAAGGTTGCGGTTACTGCCCGCTCAGGGATGGCTTCTGAAACATATCCCTTCTCTGTGATGGATACAAGCCTCCACTGCACTCCTGTCAGGGAAGGTTCGGGTAACTCTGTGATACGCTCGAAGGTGAGAAGGGGGGAGCCGTCAGCATCAGAGAGGGTGAGCGTCTCACCATCGACAGCAATGACCTCTGCCTCACCAAGGAGGGAGATATATCGCCCCTCCTGCTCCATAATGCCAGCCTCTCCACAGAACATCTTCGTGGCTCCGATCGCTCCTATGGAGATCCCGGCTCCATCCACGCTGTATGATCCCATATACCGGTTACATCCGGCAGAGCCGGAAATGCTCTCTTCGTGGAAGATGAGTGTTATCTCCGATCCGGAGATGACAGATGAGACTACATCATCATAATGGAATGTGGTGAGCCTCCATTCTGATCCTTTGACGTAGTCGGCTATCTCCTCATCAGGGATTGCGGGGATCTCCCGGACCCGATCAAAGACGAGGAGGGGGGAACCATCAGCAGCCGACAGGGTAAGCTTCTCTTCATCGACAGCAATTATGTCTGCATCGCCGAGGAGGGAGAGATAAAGCGTCTCCTGATCCATGACACCTGGTTCTGCACAGTACATCAGGGTCGATCCAAGTGCCCCGATGGAGATCTCAAATCCAGTAAGGCTGTAGGATCCGAAGTACTGGTTACATCCGGCAGATCCGGCTAAGGTCTCTTCATCAAACCGGAGCGTGATCACCGTTCCTGGCAGGACCGCTGATGGCGATCCATCATCATAGAAGGTGGAGAGCTGCCATGTTGTCCCGGGAAGAGGCGGTTGTATGTCATTATCCGGTTGAGGCTGAGGTTCAGAGACGCAGCCGGCCACAACCAGGGCAATGGATGCCACCAGAAGGAGGGCTGCTATTGTGCAAAGTCTTCTCATACCAGTAGTATTAGCCACCCTTTAATAATACTATGGCGATGACTTCAAATTTCTTCGCATCTATCCTCAGGGGAGGGTTATCTCGTCCCTGGTGGGACCATCCTCTTCTCCAGCCATCCAAATGAGGTATCGAGGAAGAGAGCGATCCCGATGGCAGGGAGAGCCCCCGACATCATCTTCATCATATTCACCCCGGCAAGTCCTTCGAAGACGATTGTTCCAAGCCCGCCGCTCCCGATCATTGCCGTCAGTATCGCGACACTGTTTGCAAGGATCGCGGCGAACTTCACCCCGGCAAAGATTGCGGGATAGGCATTCGGGAGCCGGACATACCTGATGATCTCCCATTGGGAGAGGCCGATCCCCTCGGCAGAGGCGATGAGTGCGGGATCCAGGGACGAAAGCCCGACCCAGGTATTTTTGATGATCGGGAGGAGAGCCCGGAGGAGGATGGCGATGATCGCAGGCCAGAACCCGATCCCGATGAGCGGAACGACGAAGGCAACAACGGCAAAGGTTGGAACCGCCTGCATCAGGTTTGCCATGACCATGACGATTCGTTGGAGGGGCCGGCTGTAGAGGGCAAGGATGGCAAGTGGTATCCCAAGGGCAATACTTGCAAAGAGAGCGGTATATGCGAGGATGATATGCTGGAGAATCGGCGTTCCCAGCAGCTCAAGGCTCACCATGATCCAAACCTCCTCTTCAGCTCCGCCTCGATACCGCCGGCGATGCCATCGAGGATGACGGCAAGAAGCCCGACCCAGATACCCGCAACAAAGATGATATCCGGCCGCATCAGGTTAATCCCGGTCTGGAGCGGTGCTCCGAGCCCCCCTGCACCAAAGATCCCGCCAAGGGTGACGATACCCATCGTGAAGACGATGGCAATCCTGATCCCGCCTGCGATCATCGGGAAGGCGAGGGGAAACCGGATCTTCATAAGAATATCCCGCTCAACCAGCCCCATCGCCCGGCCGACCTCAAGAAGCTCAGGGCTGACAGAGATGAGCCCTGTATAGGTGTTCCGTGCAATCGGGAGGATCGAGTAGAGGACGCAGGCGATGATCGTCGGGACGGTCCCTATCCCAGCAAGAGGAATGAGAAGGATGAGAAGGGCGATATCGGGGAAGGTCTGTACTGCATTGAGGGTCGAGAAGACCGGTGGTGAATATCTCCTCCGCCTGTAGAGGAGAAGCCCGGTCGCCACCCCGATAGCGATTGCCAGCAGGAGGGCGATGGTGAAGATCTGGAGATGCTCTATCGTCCGTTCGGTCAGGTTATACCTGATCCAGACCGTCTGTATCTCATCGATCATCCGGAACAACTCCTATACAAGCCGCCGCAGGACCTCATCGGGGGTGAAGATGCCAAGCAGCTCCTCACCATCCATCACAAGGGCACAAACATCTCCATCAGCCTTCATCCCGGAGATTGCCGAGAGGGCGGTCCCGTCCGGTCTCAGGATGAGAGGGGATCGGGCATGGGATCCGACAGCCTCCGAATGCTGGCCAACCCGCAGAAGATCCGGGAGCCGGACAATCCCCTGGATGGATGTGCCGTTACTGACGACCGCAACCTCAAGGCCCGCATCGGTCATCAGACCAATCGCAGAGCTGATGGAGGTTGACGCCTCGAGAACGGAGATCTCAGAAACCGGGAGCATGATATCCTGCACAGTCAGATTCTCAAGATGCCTGTAACGGTGCTCAGAACCGACAAGTCCGGCGACCATCGGATCAGCAGGAGTGAGGATGAGATCCCGTGCAGTACCCACCTGGACGATCCTTCCTTCATGCATGATCGCGATCCGATCGCCAAGCCGGAACGCCTCATTGATATCATGGGTCACAAAGACGATCGTCCTGCCGATATTCTCCTTGATCGCGATGAACTCATCCTGCAACTGCCGCCTGAGAAGGGGATCGAGGGCCCCGAACGGCTCATCCATCAGGAGGAGGGGGGGATCCATAACAAGTGCCCGGGCAAGGCCTATCCGTTGCTGCTGGCCGCCGGAGAGCTCCTTTGGATATCGATCCATAAAGATCTCCGGGGGAAGATGGACGAGGGTAAGGAGCTCTTTCACCCGTTCCTCAATCCGATCACGACTCCACCCCTCGATCTTCGGGATGAGTCCGATATTCTCCCGGACGGTCATATGGGGGAAGAGGCCGATCTGCTGGATCACATATCCGATATTCTTCCGCAGAAGGATCTCATCGATGCTGGTGATATCCGTCCCGTTGATGGAGATGGATCCCTCATCAGGGTCGATCAACCGGTTGATCATCCGCAGTGTCGTCGTCTTCCCGGACCCTGAACCCCCGATAAGGATGAGCAGCTCGCCACCCTGTACGTCAAGGCTGACATCATCAACGGCAACCGTCTCTCCAAACCTCTTCGTTATCCCTCGTACCGTGATGGTATCGATACGCTCAAACGGGCGTTTTTGAACCAGATCACCACGTCCTGGAAAAAAACAGTGCCCGGTCTGCGGGAATCAGGGGGAGATCAACCCCTCCCTGATGAGATAGTCCCGTGCAATATCCCGTGCCTCCCGCTTGTCGTTATCAAACTCTGCATTTAATGCCCGCATCTCATCGGTGTCGATCCGGTTCTCAAGGACAGAGAGGGCGGTGACAAGACGGTCATCTACCATCCGGTCAGATCTGATAAAGAGCATCGCCTCATAGGGAGGGAGAGCCGCCTGATCATCATGAAGCACCAGAAGGTTATAGAGATCCACCCGTGAGTCGGTTGTATAGGGTGGGATCGCCTGTACCTGGTTCTTGTCGATGGCTTCGTACATCAGGGTCGGTGACATCGGCCTGACATCCGCAAAGGAGAGGCCATAGACCTCTGCCAGTCGTGGGAGACCATCTTCACGTTCATGGAAGACGAGATCGCTGCCAAAGACGAGTGTACCTGCATAGGGCACAAGATCGCTGATGGTTTCAAGATTATTCTCTGTGGCATACGACTCCTTCACCGCGATGGCATAGTCGTTCCTGAACCCAAGCCTGAAGGGAACGCTGATCCCCTCTGCGGCAAGACCTGTCTGAACATCCGCAAAGACGAGATCCGGGTCCCAGACCCGAAGAGGCTCACGTTGCAGGAGCTGTGAGTACGCGGTCCCGGTGTACTCAACATAGATATCTACCTGGCCTCTTTTGATCCCGGCAAAGAGGGTTGCATCATTCATCCCCGGCCGTATATCTGTCCTGTATCCTTCCTCTTCAAGAAGGAGTGCTATCATCTGGGGAAGAATATACTGCTCGTTAAAGGGTTTCCCACCGATGACGATCGTCTCCCTCGTCCCAGCCTGGTCAGCCCCCATACACCCTGCCGCGAGGCAGGTGATGAGGATGAGGGCTCCAAGGCTGATTGGTATGAACTTTTTCTGCATAATCACACCTCATGAGAGAGGGGTCATCAGGAAATATAGTTTTTTTGATCCCGAATAATAGTATTCGAAAAATAAATCTGCCGGATGGTCAGGGGTGAAAAGAGATTTTGGGTGATGCTCACTGCCTGGATGCACGTGAACAGGGGATGCAGACGGTCTTTCCATCAACCGTCTGCATCTTCGCATCAGCAACCGGCTCCCCGCAGTCAGGGCAGGTGACTGTGGCAAAGATCCGTGCCTTCTGCGGCGGGTTGTACGCGATCTCGACAACCGTCAGCATCTCATCCTGCGGAATCATGAGGAGTGACTCGGTTGCTGCCGCCATCAGTTCATAAAACCGGTTCTTTTCATCTTCTGTGGCATCCCCGGCAAAGACCTTCTTCCTCAGGCCATCCATCTCAGCCTTCTCCGGCATCTCACGGTTCCTGATGAGAATCCGGACGCCTTTCCCCTTCTCCCGGGCATAAAAACTGAAGACATGCTTCCCGTAATCATTGATGATCAGGTTTCCTTTTCCTGCGGTACACCCGGTAACAAGCTGGATCGCATCCACACCGCAGGCATCGGTCTCTGCGACGGTGACGAGCTCCTCGTCATAGGGGCGGGCGACACCGAGCGCCTGCATCGCCGCAATGGCGGCACGGTATCCGGTCGCAAGGCCAGGGCATGAATGGCCGTGGAATGTTACACACTCTTCAAATTCCGGATATTTCCCGGCTGCTTCAAAATGCTGATGATCATGAGTTTCGCACATAGCTACTACCTTCTTCGTCTGTTGGTATCTTGGTTTTCCTTCCATTCCCGTTGCAGAGGCACTGGGGGATAACACACGGCACCCCTGCAAGCTCCCCGATCATGACCGGGACACCATAGACCGCCTCGATCTCATCAGCGGTGACAACGCTTCTGTCTCCACAGGTATGAATCGACTGATCCTTTAAGAGGATGAACCGGTCCGCATACCGGAGAGCGGTGTTCAGGTCATGCATCGTCATCACAACCGCAATGTTGTGTTCTGCAACAATCGCGTTGATCCGATGCAGGATCTCGATCTGGTTCTTCAGGTCCAGCGCACTCGTCGGCTCGTCCAGCAGGAGGATCTTTGGCTCCTGGACAAATGCCCGTGCGATGGCGATCATCTGGAGCTCTCCACCGCTCATCTCGTCGATGTAGTGGAGGCGGAGGCGATCGATCCCAAAGCTCCGGAACGCCGCCTCGACGATCCTGAGATCCTTTTCGGTGACATCCCAGCCGATATGCGGCCTGCGGCCGAGGAGGACGGCATCAAAACCGGTCAGTCTCCCGGTCTCGACCCGCTGGGGAACATACCCGATCCGCCGGGCGATCTCCATCAGTTCAAGGGAGGTGATGGTATCACCGCAGACGGAGACGGTACCCTGTTTCGGGACGAGGATCCGGTTTAAGCACTTGAGGAGGGTCGTCTTCCCGACACCGTTAGGCCCGAGGATCGCGACGATCTCACCTTCGTTGATGGAGAAGGCGATCTCGTCGAGAATCCCCTTGTTCCGGTACATGAATTTCAGTTCATCGACGCTGAGGATCATCGCTTATACCCCCTGAGGAGGAGATAGATGAAGACCGGGGCACCCATGAATGCCGTCAGGATGGCTACCGGAAGGACATATGGGGCGAAGATCAGGCGTGCAACCGTATCGGATGCAAGCAGGAGGATGCCCCCCATCACAATTGATCCGGGTATCAGGTACCGCTGCTCATCCCCGATGATCCGCCGAACCATATGCGGGCAGACGAGCCCGACGAATCCGATGACCCCGAGGAACGAGACGAGGACGGCTGTGACAAGTGCGGCCACGATCATGCCGACATTCCTGAGCCGCTCGACATTCACCCCAAGCCCTTTGGCGGTCTCGTCACCGGCATCCATCGCATTGTAGTTCCACCGGTTTGCAATGAAGTAGATGCAGGCGACAAGGACAATCGCCCCCATCAGGTACACTTCGGACCAGCCGGCACGCCCGACATCGCCGAATGTCCAGTGGACGACCGCCGCAAGCTGTGCATCATCGCTGAAGTACTGGAGGAACATCACCCCTGCCGTAAAGAGAGATGAAAGAGCGACACCCGCAAGGATCACGACTTCCGGGGATGATGCCTTGATCTTTGCTATCGCAATGATCGCAATGGTTGCGAGCATGCAGAAGACGAAGGCACAGATGGTCGTCACATACGGATTATTGATGATCACCGCACCCGCCGTCGTCGAGGTCATCCTGCCGGTGCCGAGGAAGATGATGGCAACCGCCGCACCAAATGCACCCGCATTTGAGATACCAAGGGTGAATGGTGAGGCGAGCGGGTTTCGGAGGATCGACTGCATCGCAACCCCGGCGACCGCAAGCCCGGCACCGCAGATGATCGCCGCAAGCGCCTGGGGAAGGCGGATATTCCAGATGATCCGATCCCACTTGTCGGTGACGTTCTGGCCGATCAGGGTCAGAAAGACCTCATGGGGTGGGATGGCAACTGCCCCGACAGAGATCGAGAGGATGAACAGGAGGAAGAGGACGACGATTCCGGCAAGTATCCAGAGTATCTTCCGGTAGGTGTATTTCAGGTAGTCAGTGGGAAGTTCGCCATCTGCAAAATGCACGTAACTACTCACCCCTTACATGTGGCTCTCTTCCGCCGGGGGTTATCCGGAATCCGGCAGATAAACGATGGAATGATGTAATACTAATTTTAAGATCCATTATACTCCCTCAGATCAATGTAGGGTAGCAGACCACATAAGAATAACCTTTTTGATTTTGTTATGAACTTCAGGGATCGGCGCGAGCATCAGGCAGCGTACGGCGGAAAATACGCCATTGCATGGTGAATGGGTAAAGAGATACCTGAAAGGCCTCTGAATGCCGTGTCACAAAAGATGCTGTTATCTCCGAAGAACCCAAATCACCAGAAACGGGGGAGGAATCAGATGAAATACAGGCATATCTTTGGTCCGGTATCCTCGCATCGGCTCGGCAGATCGCTTGGGATCGATCTCATCCCGTACAAGACCTGTTCATACAACTGCGTCTACTGCGAATGCGGGGAGACTACCATCCAGACAATAGAGCGATCCACCTTCATTCCTGAAGATGAGGTGATGGAAGAACTCAGGTGCATCCTCTCCACCAGCCCACAACTCGACTCGGTCACCTTCGCGGGATCAGGTGAGCCGACCCTCTCGCTCTCTATCGGAAATGTGATAGCGATGGTGAAGGAGGAATTTCCACAGTATATCACCAGTGTTCTCACGAACGGAAGCCTCCTCACCCGCCCGGATGTCAGGGAAGAGCTCCTGCGTGCAGACCGGGTGATACCCACACTCACATCGGGCAGGCAGGAGACATTTGAGCGGATACACAGACCCCATCCGGACCTTGCAATCGAGGCAATCATCGCAGGGATGGAGGAGTTTGGGAGAGATTACCGGGGCGAGATCTGGCTGGAGGTCTTCATCATTCCGGGGGTCAATACCTCAGAAGAAGAACTCATTTCACTCCGTGACGCAATCACCAGAATCAATCCCGATCGTGTACAATTGAACACCCTGGATCGCCCCGCCCCGGAGAGCTGGGTGCAGGCGGCATCTGATACAGAAATGAATACGGTACGGGAGATTCTTGGGAGAGAGAAGGTAGAGATTGTCAACCTCTCTTCGCCGGGTGAGCAATCCACCGGTGTCATGGATGAAGAGAAAGAGAGGATCTGTGCGATTCTCTCCCGCCGCCCCTCAACGATTGACGATCTCATCACAGCAACCGGTATGTCCGGTGGCGAGGTGGCGAAGATACTGAGGGATCTTGAGAATGCAGGTGAGATCAGATCCTACCGCGGTACCCGCGGTACCCGCGGCACCTTTTACAGCAGCACACTCCCGGATGTAACCGATCCAAAAACAGAGAGGAACTGTTAAAGAAAAAAAACCTCACAAAAACGGGGGATGGGTATTCCCCCGGATTACTCTTGTTCAGTGCACTTACATTGGGAACTGGGAGAAGCCAATACCACCGTACTGGCTGTTCAGCTCGTTAAATACTGGCTTTCCAACGAAGAAGGTATAGATCTCATCTGCCTTCTCTACCGGATCAACATCAGCGAACCGGTCGGGATACAGGACAGAGCCAACGAAATATGCATTCGCGAGGACTGTCTCATAGTTCGTGTTGTAGAAATTGTACGGTAGCACGATGTAGACCCTGCCTTCCTTTACCGCGCTGAGTCCTTTTAGTGCGGGATCGGTCTTCAACTGCCCAATCGCACCCTGGTTATCCATCGAGGTTGTACCCGCATCGATGAAGAGGTACTCGGGATCCCAGTCCACAATCGCTTCCTTTGCAACATCGACATGTGCGGTTCCAAGGCCGGATGCGACATTATCGGCATGCACCCAGAGGAATGGCGGGTATGCAGGCTCGGTCGAGATGATGCCATGCGCACCGGCACTGCTCACACCGCCGATATAGACCCGTTTCTGGTCTGCTGCCGGAATATCGCCGGTACGCGCCTCAAGGTCTGCCATTGTCGCCTCGATGTATGCGATAATCTCTTCGGCACGGGCATCATTTCCGATCGCTTTGCCCATCACCCGAAGGGCGGTGTACATCTCTGTCTTCTCAGCCTGGTTCCTCAGTGAACCATAAGCAAATCCGACAACCGGCACACCGGTTTTTGTCTGGAGATCATCCACTTCAGCAATACTTGTGCCATATGCAGTCCCGGTAGATCCGCCCTTAAAGACGAGTTCCGGCCAGATACCGATGACTTTTTCCGGATCATCCTTGCCACGGAACTCGCCAAAGAGCGGTAGTGGCTGGAACCTCTCACGGTGTACAAGCGCATAGGGGCGCCCTTCTATGTCTCGGTGCTGCTTCTCGATACTGTCAACACCGACAACGAGATCCTCACCCTGGAGGTACACCAGGTACCGCAGCGTGCCGGAGCCGGAGCAGAGGACACTCTCCACGGGTTGCGGGATCGTCACCGTTCTGCCGAAGCCATCGGTCAGGGTCATCTCGTTCTGTCCTGTTGGTGGAGCCGAGGGGCCGGAATCACCGACACAGCCCGCAACTGCGAGGAGGGCGAGGAGGAGCACTCCACACAAAATAGAATAAATGCGATTATTCATCATACCAAATCTAAAAAGAATTGAGTTACGATATACTTTAATATACCTATTTTATTTTTCGTCTGAGTTATGGTGCATAAATATTGAGAATTGAATACAAATGATCAAAAAAACAGGTTTTTGTGAGAAGAGAAGGCGGAGAGCCCTGGAGAGAGCACGTGCGTACCGTACGCACTATTGCAGTATTATCAAATGGAGAGGTCAGGAGAGTGGGTGCTATCTGATACAACAAAATAATGATCTGTTTCTAATATATGTGAGTAGGAATCTACTACGTATGAGTCGGAGTCACCATCCGGATCTTTGTGTCAAATCACTTTCCCTTATACTTCAGGATCGACCTATCTTCTCGAATGTCTCCTTCTCCATCAGAAAAGGCGACCGTATCGCCATCACCGGCTCATCAGGATCTGGGAAGAGCCTCCTTCTTCGTTGCCTTAATCAGCTTATTCCCTATTCAGGAGGTGAGATACAACTATATGGCCGTGATATACGTTCATTCCCTCCGGAGATCATACGTCGAACTATTATGTTAATGCCCCAGATTCCTGTCTTCTTTCCAGGAAATGTTCATGAGAATCTTTCTTTACCCTTTTCGTTCAAAGCACATCAAAAGCTCAGATATCCGGATCCGACAGATATCATAGAAAGTCTTGGCCTTTCATCAGATATCCTCTCTTCATATCCAGAACAGCTTTCAGGCGGGGAACGGCAAAGAATTGCACTTGTCCGTGCGCTTATGCTCGATCCTCCGATCCTTCTCCTTGATGAACCGACGTCGGCTCTTGATCGCGACTCAGCCTCTCTCATAGTACATAAGCTGGATGAACTGGCAGATGCAGGATCGGCAATCATTGTTATCACCCATGACCTGGCACTGTATAACCGATCAGATAAGCGATATCGGCTCGAATCAGGCTCTCTTCAGAGTGATATACAATGACAATGTCATATGATCCCTCGGCCGGCTTTCTCAACCTTGGAATTGCGACCCTTCTGCTCCTGGCGATTATAGTGATCCTGCACGTGCGCAGAATAGGTATCTCTCGTGAATTAATTGTTGGGGCTGCCCGAGCTATTCTACAGCTTGCTGTCATCGTAGTACTACTCGTATTTGTTTTTGAATCCGGTAATTTTCTATTAATCATTCTAATGCTTATCGGCATGACGCTGGTTGCGGCGTGGACATCGGCTTTGCGTGCACGTTCCTCTCTTGCAAAGCCCTTTATGGTTACTCTCCCCTCGATAGCTGCAGGCTCTTTTGTCTCGATATCAGCCCTCGTCATAACTGGCGTTATCCCAATTACGCCAGCCTTTCTGATACCAATGGGAAGTATGGCAATCGGAGCATCAATGATCGTTTCATCACTCTCTATTGATCGGTTTATCCGTGAGATGGAGATTCATAATGATCAGGTTGAGATGGCCCTCTCACTCGGAGCAAGCCCCGATGAAGCAACGACTGTCTATATGCGGGAAGGGGTTCGCAGCTCCATGATCCCGGCTATAGATCGGTTGAAGACACTTGGAATCGTTATTCTTCCCGGAGCTATGGCAGGCATGTTGATCGCTGGTTTAAACCCATATTATGCGGCAGAATACCAGCTCATCATCGTTTTCCTTTTAATCGTTGCCGAGGCAATTACCGCCCAGTTCTCCGTGTTTCTTGCATCACGGCAGATCTTTGATGATCGTGGGCGGATCATTCGACTGCACCCTCATTCACAATCCGAATAATCAGGCCGGGACACAACCCCCATTTTTTATTATGAACAGATGATTCCTACAATCCATCCCGGATCACCACATCTGATCTCCCAACGCTCATACTGATTCCATACATCACAAAGAGAACCCCATACACAATTTTCACCGTAAAAAATGATGGAAACAATATTTATTCGGATATTGCCGAGACGGTAGCCTCATCAATTAGGCAAAAAATTTGCACCATTTCAATGGGGATACGTTTGCAGATGACACCAAGGGAAGGCTCTCTTCGCTATCTGGCATTTCCAGACAGAAGTTAAGAAGAAGACAAAAGCCTTTGAACAGGCCGAGTGCTCCCTGTGCGGGGAGATAGTTGCTGTAGATGAAAAAGGAGGCGGAGAGCCTCGCCCCCTTTCCCGGATTTCAGAGTATCAGACCGGAATCTGGGTGAACCCTAATCCTCTGTAACCGGCATTATACTCTTCAAAGACAGGTTCTCCAACGAAGAAGGTGAAGAGTTCGTCTGCTTTCTTAACCGGATCAACATCTGCAAACCGGTCCGGATAGAGAACTGTGCCGACATAGTACGCATTTGCCAGGACGACCTCATAGTTGGTATTATATGAGTTGTATGGCAACAGACCGTATACCTTCCCGCTCTTCACTGCAGAGAGCCCCTTTAGTGCGGGATCAGTCTTTACCTGGCCGAGTGCACCGTCATTCTCCATGCCAAGGGTTCCAAGGTCGATGAAGAGATACTCTGCGTCCCAGTCAACAATCGCCTCCTTTGCAACATCGACATGCGCTGTTCCTATACCTGATGCGACATTATTCGCATGCACCCAGAGGAACGGCGGGTACGCCGGCTCGGTCGAGATGATGCCATGAGCGCCTGACATACTGACACCACCGATATAGACACGCTTCTGCTCGTTCTCAGGGATGTCATGTGTTCGGCGCTCAAGATCAGCCATCGTTGCCTCGATGTAGTCGATCACCTCTTCTGCCCGATCCTCCTTTCCGATGACAAGGCCGATCGTCCTGAGATATGTGTACATCTCATCCTTCTCGTCAGCAGTCCGAAGCGATCCATATGGGTATCCGATCACCGGGATGCCGGTCTTCTCCTGAAGCGCACTCACATCCCCGACATTGGTTGCCGAACCCTGTCCGGTTGCACCAGTCTTGAAGATCACCTGGGGGTTGATCGCAATGACCTTCTCGGGATCATCCCTCCCTCGGTTCTGTCCAAAGAGCGGAAGATCTTTCATCTGATTCAGATGAACGAGGGCATAGGGGCGGCCTTCCGGATTCATAAAGCTCTTCTCCCTATCGTCAACACCGACAAGGGTATCCTGACCCTGCATATAGACCATGTACCGGACTGCGCCGGAACCAGAGGCGAGAACCTCGGTTGCCGGAACCGCGACCGTCACTGTGCGGTCAAAGCCATCAGTGATCGTCACTTCACGCGGACCAGAGGGTGAGGGTGTGTCAGGAGTGGTTGCCTCACCGACACACCCGGCAATACCCAGGAATGCAACGAGGAGCAACCCCATAATAATAATACTTGTTTTTTTATTCATCATACGAGACCATACCAAAATATGAATGTAACCTTTATTAGCTCACTTTGCGAGGCAGCTCCCATGATCCGTTGAATTTCATCACTCCGAATCAACAATCAGCCATCCCCAGCGATCTCTTCCCCATCATTTCCAG
>NZ_JALJYG010000022.1 GCF_024170505.1 Methanocalculus alkaliphilus | reverse complement strand
CTTAATTGCAAAATTAAAGAACGTGCTCATTGAGTACTGATCGATCACACACTATAAAGTACTTTCGATGGAACGAGGTTATTCGAAGTTCTCTTAGGCATATTGTATTCCAGAGGAATCAAGATCGATACTCATGTGAGATGGAAGAGAATTGATCTGAATATTCTCAGACGCAACCTTCAATCTCGATCTGAGACAGCCAATGATTGCTTCATGGATATTTTCAATGGCTTCCTGAAGTGTTTCCCCTTCACTCATACATCCCGGCAGGTCAGTACACTCCACAACATACCGCCCATCCTCATCCTTTTCGACAATGAGAGAGAATTTCATGATGCTATCGCACTTCATATTCAGTGATGACATTCTATAAAGGTATGCATGTGCCAAAAGGATCGGTCGATTGTCTTTCCACAATAGACTCATCTCCACAATTCTGATCGCGAGGTTTTCCTGATTCATAAGTAATTATTGTAAAGGTATCGAGGTGTCATCCACACTTCAGATCTACAGATTCCTCTCCACCCTCGCTGTAAGTGGCTTTTGGATGAATAGCGGAAATGCATACTGTCTATGTATCATTTGTATTGGACATACAATTACAGTTGGAGGTCAATAATGTATTATGAAAGCTTTTCTATAGTAATGGCATTCAGAAATACGGAGAAGAGCCTGAAGTTATTATAAAAGTGTAGACACAATTGATACGTACCGGAGATGGCCTTGATGGAAATAGTTGTACATGTTGATGAACAATTTAATTTGTCTTGAAAAAGTTCCAAAGACACATTGAAAAGTAAGCCCAATGATACATTTGTTATACAGCGGGAGAATTCGCATACCATCATCCTGAAGAAGACCGCCGAGGATGATCCATGTATTGAAGCGATAAATTCACCAGCACATATTCGCAATAAGGCTCATGGCGACCTTGATCAGCTGGAAGATGAACTGTGGTTGTCATGAAGGGTATGCATCTGCTCAATCCATCATTGCGGTCACTGCGGGCTATCACGGGCAGTCGCAGACATTGCCCTGACTAAGGGGAGTGCGTACCATCTCTATTCATCGAGAAAAGTTCCGGAAGGAGAGAATCAGACCGGATCCTGGTACCAGCATCCGGACAATTGCGGCCAGCCGGGGGGGCGACCCGGAGACACTGCTCCTGTCCCGGCTGAGCACGAAACCGGTCACAGAGGCTCCGGTGTTGAACTGCCGTTTCAGTTCTGAGAGCGACCAGCGGTTCTGTTGAGCCTCGATCTCATAAAACCGGCGCTCTTCCGGGTTGCAGGTGCTCATGAGGAAGAGATAGCAGGATTAGCTGAGAGCAAACCCTGAATTGTGCAGACAGTGTTTGCGCAATTGGTTGGCCAGCAGAGACAGCCACATTGTATTGCTGAAGCCTGGGTTGGAGGAGGCGAGGGAGGGTATGATCCTTATCAAGGGATCAGTCCGATAGCCGGGATACCGTAAGGTTTCTGAAATGAGAGAGAGAGAAAGAAGAAATGAGAACCGGACAAAATGAGAGAATAGCATACATCAGAAACCGCGGTATGCAGTGCGGCGGTGACGGACAAAGACCACAGTGATCTGTTTCTTTTCATGGCAGACTTCATAGAGTATGCGATATTCACCAACCCGGATCCGGTAGATGGATACAGAACCACTCAGTTTACGAGCACTGTGTGGCACCGGGTTTTGCATAAGGTCTTCGACCGCATTCAGGATCCGTGAAACATGCTCGCGAGGTACATTCGCTATATCTTTCTCAACGCTCTTCCTGATGTGAATCTCATACAAATCCATGAAGGTTCAGAGCCGCTTTTTGAGTTCTTCAAGTGTGATTGTCGATTCAGTTCTTCTCTCTGCTACAACGGCCAGATCGTGGAGATCTTCCTGCAACTGCTCGTATTCATCAAGAGGCAGGATAACTGCAACACGCTCACCCTGCTCATCAATAATAAACTGTTCTTTGACTGCACCCATCGTTGTTTCCTTCTTCATCTATATATGATCTAGGAGATATATATGTACTGACAATCACCTGCTTCTGCAGAGGTATACCCCGGGTACCTCTTTCAGCCGGGAACTATCCTCACGATCTAACAGGCAGGAAGCCCACGACTTTAGTCGTGGGTAGTTGACGACCTGGCTTGATATGCTCAAGCGTTTCCTCAATACTCAGAATCCATCTGAAACAATGTAGGTGATGGTCGATTCAAACATCCTGATAATCGCAGGCAATCGCGTCCATTGCCCTGACTGAGGGGAGTGCGTACCATCTCTATTCATCGAGAAAAGTTCCGGAAGGAGAGAATCAGACCGGATCCTGGTACCAGCATCCGGACACGTATTGCCAGCCGGGGGGGCGACCCGGAGACGCTGCTCCTGTTCCGGCTGAGTGCAGGCCGCTTATAAGAGGCCGGTTTTGAAAAAGGGGTCCCTTTTGATGATGGGTATTCAGATTATTTGTCTGCTTTGTTGATCAGGTCATCAAGGATGAGGATCTCAATATCCTGTACCTTCATGAAATTGCGTACCGTTTCCCATTCTGAAGAATATGTATCGAGAAGAAATCTGCAAAGGTCCAGGAATGTCAGCAAGATCCTCCTCAATCATCTCCTTTGTTGATCGTTTCAGAGTCTCGTTATAGCCTCGTAACTCTGCATCAAACTCTGCTAACAGTACATTTCTCGCATCAAGTACGTCCATCCTCTTTGCATTGTTGACGTACACCACCCCTCCGCCTTCTCTTCCAAAGAGTGTGCCGTCTGCCTTTGTGGCATACAAGGCACTGGTACCGGTTGAACGAACCCGGTGCGTGACTTTTATTGGAACATCGGTCTGTAAAAGCAGAGAACGGGCCTCGTTGGAGCTCGTATTCACGCCACAGATAAGGTTCCATCCCAGTGCCTCAATATCCCGGACGGACTCTTCCGAGGTGTTGCCCCCGTCCCAGATCAGGGTTCCCGGCTCAAGTGAGAGATCAAGCCCTCACGGACCATCATCTTCAGAAGCGACATGCTCATACAATTATCACCCATAGTGCTCAAGAGAGAGCTCAGGAGTATTCGTTCGGATTGATAAAAAAAATTCCCCAAATGAGTACACAATAATTATCATAATTGTTTGTTAAAGTGATCATAATTGGGAATTAACCAAAAGCAATAGTGGCTTGAGGAACAACCTCAATCTGATCTCAATCTCCAATTCAGAAAGATGACAGGATCCCGGGGGCTCACTCCCCCACAATCCCCCGCATATACGCCACCAGCTCCTCCCGCAGATCGTCCTGTTCGAGGGCGACATCGATAATCGCCTCCAGGTACCCCATCCGGTCACCGGTGTCATACCGCCGGCCCGAGAACTCATAGGCATAGATGTTCTGCCTTCCCTTCAAAAGCCGGATCGCATCGGTCAGCTGGATCTCCCCGCCAACCCCCTGGCGGGTCGAATGGAGGCAGTCGAAGATCTCGGGCGTGAAGACGTACCGGCCGATGGCGCCCATCCGGGATGGGGCATCTTCAAGTTTCGGCTTCTCGACGATATCCTCAAGCAGTGAGAGGGAGTTCTCAAGCGGCTTTCCTTTGATGATCCCGTAGCTTGAGACCATCGCATCAGAGACCTCCTCAACCGCAAGCACCGAGCAGCGGTACCGGTTGTAGGTGTCGATCAGCTGCCGGGTGCAGGGGGTGGTGTTCTTGATGATATCATCACCAAGGAGGACGGCAAACGGCTCCCCGCTGATATGCTTCTCGGCCCGGAGGACGGCATCACCAAGGCCGAGCGGCTCCTTCTGCCGGACATAGTGGATATCGGCAAGTTTTGAGATGTCGCGGACCATCGAAAGCAGGCCGGCATTCTTCGGATTCTTTGCAAGATGCATCTCCAGTTCCGGTGCATCATCAAAATAATCCTCGATCGCCCGTTTGCTCCGGCCGGTGATGATGATGATATCATCAATCCCTGAGGCAAGCGCCTCCTGGACAACATAATGGATCACCGGCACATCGATGATCGGGAGCATCTCCTTCGGCATCGATTTGGTGACCGGGAGGAACCGGGTGCCGAGGCCCGCCGCCGGGATGACGGCTTTTTTGATGGTCATGGGCAGACTGCCCCCGGTGCAGGATCTGATAGAGTACTGTTACGCGTCATTCTTATCGTCTTCTCCATGGTTTGAATATCCGGTTGTATCCCACTCATATGAGACATCACGCACCTTCATGGAGATCTCATTTTTGAACTCGTCAAGTGGCAGGCAGATGGGTTTTGAGAACCCGATCACTTCGAGAGTGGATGGAATCCGGTATCTGATCAGGTTTCGATCGGATGTCAGAAAAAAGTCTGAGTGATAGGCCATCGCATAAGCAAGGTGGGTGCGATCGGTCGGCTCACGGATCATCCGGGTGTCAACCTCTTCCTCCCCCATCTTGAAGCAGAGTATACGGACAGAATCATTTGGAAAGTGGACTGCGACATTCCACTCATCAAGGAGCTGATTCATAGAAGTGATATAATCAAGCCCTTGTTCGTGCTCATGCATCTGGATGAATGCTTCCCCAAGAACAGAGATGGATGTCTGAATTGTATATCCCGCATTTGTGGCATGCTGGAGTGTTGTTCTGGATCGCGTATCTTCAGCGCAGATGAAGAAGATTGGCGTATCCAGAAAAATGGTTGGATTGGTCATATATTCCTACAGAATCGAGTTTCAGCGATCGGAGGGGGTTTTCATAATCGATCGGAGGCGCCTCATATCCTCCAGGTACTCTTCCTCACTGACTGCATAGGATATCCGGCCCCTCGTCACTGATCCACCGTATGGTAGCAGACCTCTTCTGTAGGGTTTCCCGATGACATCTTCGGGATTGAATTTCTTCTCCGTCATACTCTCCTGCCCCTTTCGTATTGATATTCCTGAGAAACCAGATAATCCTTTGGATATATCCCCTCTCTATTTGCCTCGCCCTCGTTCCATTGCAGAACCTGTACGATACAACGCCTGATCACCCACTACCAGCAGACCCCCTCATAGATGGATCCAACCGCTGCCTTCGGAACCCGCCGGCCATCGATCACCAGCTTCCCGGTGTAATCGAGTGCTTCAAACTCCTTCCATTCGGTTATAATGAGAACCGCATCACATTCGAGGACCTCGGCGGCAGACGAGGCATAGGTGATCTCCGGGAAGAGCGATCGGAAGTGTGCTATTGCCAGGGGATCATAGGCGATGACGCCCGCCCCCTCTTTCCGGAGTTCGCCAATGATCGGGATCGCCCGGCTCTCCCGGATATCATCGGTATCCGGCTTGAAGGCTAACCCGAGCACCCCAATCCTCTTCCCCTTCAGATCCGGGAGATGCTTCTTCAGCAATGCAACAAGCCGCAGGGGCTGTTCCTCGTTCACCGCAACCACACTCTGGAGAATCTTCGGAGGCAGACCGGCAGCCCCGGCCTGTGCGATCAGTGCCCGGACATCCTTTGGGAAGCAGGAGCCGCCAAAGCCGATCCCGGATCTGAAGAATGCCGGGTTGATCCGGGCATCGAGCCCGACTCCGGCGAAGACCTCTGCGGTATCGATGCCCATCGTCTTGCAGAGGTTGCCGATCTCGTTTGCAAAGCTGATCTTGGTTGCAAGAAATGCATTGCTCACGTACTTGATCATCTCGGCAACCGGGATCGCCGTCACCAGCTTCGGGCAGGTGAAGGTGGCATAGAGCGTCTCCAGAACCTCCCGGGATCGTGGATCTTCAACACCCATCACAATCCGGTCCGGGGAGAAGACATCCGTGAGAGCTGATCCTTCCCGCAAAAACTCCGGGTTTGATGCCAAGCCAAAGTCGCGGAATGCCTCTTTCCCGGATGCCTCCTCAAGTCTTCTCCGAACGATTCCCGTCGTCGTCCCGGAGACAACAGTACTCTTCATCACAACTGTATGCCAGCTCTCCTTCTCCCGGAGCACCTCCCCGATCGCCTCGCTGGCAGCTGCAATGTACTGAAGATCGATTGAGCCATCCGGATTCGAGGGAGTGCCGACACAGATGAAGGTGGCTTCGGTCTCCCGGATGGCCAGAGCAGTATCGGTCGTGGCTGAGATTCTATGCAGGTTCTTCGCGAGCAGCTCATCGAGCCCTGGTTCAAAGATGGGGGATCGGCCGGTTCGGATCATATCCAGCTTGGCAGGATCGATATCGACAAACACAACGTCATTCCCAAGCTCTGCAAAGCAGGCGCCGGTCACCGCACCGACATAGCCGGTTCCGAGTATTGAAATTTTCACAGCAGATCACCAATAATTGTAGTACAATACATCAATGCTCGTATAAAAGAAGGATATGGTCACGCATCATGTGTAGACAGCGCTTCCTTCCCGGCATTGCCGTTTCAAAAGGAGATACCGTGCAGGATCTGTAACAAATTGTTACAACACCCGATACACACACCCATCTCTCACCTCATCATCCCCGCGGAGCATCCCGGTCACATCCACCACGATCGGCTTTCCATTGCATATCCCACAGACCGTCTCCAGCGTCAGCTCTGAAAAGACCGCATGGGGCGCATTAATCACGATGCAGTCAACCGGCTCACCGATCTCTCCAAGCGATGCCACAGGCAATGCACCGAAATGCGCAATCTCCGCCGCCCCCAGAAGCGGATCATACCCATAGACCTCCACCTCAAACTCTCGTAACTCGCGGATCATCTCCTCCACCGGCGACTCCCGGGTGTCCGGGACATTCTCCTTATAGGTGAGACCCAGAATCAGCACGTTTGAACCCTTGATCACCTTGCCGGCACGGTTCAGCTCCTTGATCGCAATGCCGGCGACGTGCCGGGGCATCGCGTCGTTGATCGCCCGGCCGGCCAGGATCACCTGCGGGTGGTAGCCGAGCTCTTCGGCCTTCATCACCAGGTAATAGGGGTCGACGGGGATGCAGTGGCCGCCGACGAGGCCGGGCCGGTAGTTGTGGAAGTTCCATTTGGTGCCGGCCGCCTCGAGGACCGCCCGGGTGTCGATGCCCATCCGGCCGAAGATGATCGCAAGTTCGTTCATGAGAGCGATATTCAGGTCCCGCTGGACATTCTCGATCACCTTCGCCGCCTCTGCCGTCCGGATGTCGGGGGCGAGATGGACGGTGGTGATCATACCATAGAGGGCGGCGAGTGTCTCTGCAGTCGCCGCATCCATCCCGGCGACGACTTTTGTGATCTTCTCGAGGGTGTGCTCGTCGTCGCCCGGGTTGATCCGCTCAGGCGAATACCCGACGAAGAAGTCGCGGCCGCAGACCATTCCTGATGCCCGTTCAAGCACCGGGACAAAGACCTCCTCGGTGAGGCCCGGATAGACGGTCGACTCAAGGACGACGATCGCACCCTGCTTCATCTGCTTCCCCACCGTCTCCCCGGCGGAGACGACATAGGAGATATCGGGATCCTTCGCCTTCGTGACCGGGGTCGGCACTGCGATGATGACGACATCCGCCTCCCGGATCAGGGCCGGGTCGGCCGTCGCCTCGATCCGGTTGCCGGGAGTATTCGTAATCCCAGCGATCTTCGTCGCATCGACATCATAGCCGATTGTCCGGATATGCTCTGCAAATGCGCAGGCGAGCGGGTACCCGACATACCCGAGGCCGACGACACAGACAGTTATGGTAGTGGGATCCTGGCTCTTCATCGCTGAATATACCTCTTAAGAATGATTGGCATACAAGACATTAAGAACTTTGATCAGGTTTCGGTGATCTTCTGCAGGAAGGGGTGATGAACAAGGAGGAGAAGCAGAGGAGCTATCCCGCCCTGAAGAGAAAGATACGAACGGAAATGCACTATAAAAAAAGGTGTTATCTCCGCCGCCTCACACCCAGCAGAAGGAGCCCCGCCAACCCTGCGATCACGAGGGGGGCAAGGCCGCCGGCGGACTTCTCAGCCGCAGGGGGATCGGGGGGGTAGGACATCATCGCATACTGACCCCCTTCGGTTATCCCGGCAACCAGGTTTGATCCCTCAATGCGGGAGGGAATAATCTGCCATTCGCCCCCATCATATCTGGCTATAAACGGGGCACCCGGATCCCCATTCATTGCAAATGATATGGTGGCGGGTGAGGTAAAGAGCACCGAGCCCGGAGAGATGCTGTATGCACCCGAGAGGGGCTCCCATGCAGTGGGGAGATCCCGGAGATCAGCCTGAATAATCCGGAGATCCTTGGCTCCGGCACCGCTCACAGAACCAGGCTCTGCCAGAAGGCGAACCTTCCCGTCCAGGGAGGCCGCCGAGACCGTATCACCATCAGCACCGGCTGATACACCAGGTCCGGAAGGCAGGCTGGCAACCGGGGATCCGATTGTAACCAGCTGATCATTCACCACATTTCCGTCGACCAGGACGATGATCCTCGCATGCCCATCGGAGACACCGGTAATGCCAAAGGTGATCTCCCCGGATGCCGGGCCGGTTTTGGTTCCTGAGAGTTCAAGAGCCAGATGAACGGAATCAGCATCGGCCTCTGCAATTCCGGTTGCTTTCAGAAGATCGATCGTACCGGCAGGGATACTGCCAAGACTCTCTGATATGGTGACAGTGCCAGACCCCAGTCTGGTCATCCCTTTTACGGTATCGCCATCAGACGCCTCGATGCCCGCCCGGGTCACCGGTGAAGCAACAAGGGTGATCCGTGGTGTATTCAATCCGAAGGGGATTGCGACGGCGTTTGCCTGGTAGGTAAAGTCAGACCTGCCATGCAACTCTATTGCAGACTCCATCCTGAGGGCAAAAACCCGTCCATCAGGAAGATCCGAGATGAGGATGGTGACGGTATCCCCTTCCCCAATCTCTTCGGGAGTAATAGTGACCGAGACTGCAGATACCATCGGCATAAGCAGAAAAATGGCTATCAGAACGATTAGGTACCTCATCGTATTGACATATACATTGAAGAAGGAAATAAACATATCCCTAAGCTATTACGATACAAATGGTGGGAAATCCGGAAATTAGAAGCATCGTCAACGACCCCCCATGAGGGAGAAGGACTCAGGGCTTAGAGAAAAAGGTGAAGCAAAAAAGAAGGGATATTCATTTTTTTGCAGTGAAATAGTAAGCTCCACCCGCCACCAGCAGAATGAGAACGAGACCAATAATCAGATATATCCAGGGGAATTGTGCCGATTCTGGTACTTCTGTGGTTACAGGATCTATGGTTGCCGGGGGAGTTGCCACATCAGGCAGACCCCCTGTTGTGGTAAGAATATCGCCTTGATAATCGATCGGGATACTAATATCGGTCACTATCGGATTATTCGCACCCGGGACAATAAAGAGGGCAAATAAGCTGAAATGATTCGTCTTTGCCGTAATTGTTCGTGTCACCGGATTTATTTCCGTATACACCTGCTCCCACCCTCCGGTCTCCGGGTTCTGCCGCTCAACAGTAAGCGATGATGCATCACCTCCGGCTTCTGCAACCAGTGCATCCCACCGCTCCTGTGAATATGGTCCAAAGGTAACACCGACCGAATCAGAGAAGGTGGCACCGGAAGGACCGCATCGTACAGCCTCGCCAGCAAAGCTGAAGGTTGCACTCGCAGGCACAGCAGCAGCCTCTTCCGGAGTTATCTCCGTGATAGTAACCTCCGTCACCGGGGTCGTTGTCATCTCCCCGGTCACCGGGTCAACAGACTGGATCATTGCAACAGTTCCCTGAAGTACAGTCAGTTGGGCCTGTTGCTGTGGTGAGATCACAATCTCGGTTCGCTGAGACTGCCCTGTGGCCGGATCTCTCTGAAGAGGGGCTACACCTCCATGGCTAACTCCATATGCACTTTCTCCAGGAGCAGAAACCTGATCTTGTGCAGGTGCAGCCTCCTGATCCCGATCAGCAGGAGGTGACCAGAAAGGTGCACCAGGGGATACACCACCTACCGAACCACCAGGAGAACTGCCAGTACCAGTGGAGGGGCTCTCAGAAACGGGAGCCTGGGTGGGGGTAGATAGTATAGTGATCTGTTGACTCAGAGCCTGAGTTCCATTAATCTTGATGGTGATCCAGGTACTTCCATCATCAATTCCACTCAGTGAAAAAGAAATTAAACCTGAGTCTGCTCCAGACTTCGTACCAGAAATCTCAAGTTCAAGGGTAACTGAAGTAGCTCCATCCTTTGGAGTACCAAAAGCCTTAAGTATATTAATAGAGCCTGGTGAAAGTGAATTGCGTGTCTCTTGAATTGTTACTGTCCCTGTTGGTGTTATCTTTTTCTGGAAAAAAGTGGTGCTTCCCCCAGAAGCTTCAATTCCAGCACTTTCCACCCCGGCTGCAGTAAGTTTGATGACAGCATTATCCAATCCAAATGGAACTGTGACATCATTTGTCTGATATGTGAAATCTGAACCTCCCTGAACAGAAATATCTGATTCCATCAGAAGTACAAAATTGCTACCATCAGCAAGATCTGATATCTCAATGGTGATCGTATCTCCTTCCTGAATAGTTTGGGGGGTAATAGTAATCTCGGATGCCATTACGGCCGAAGGTGTGAAACCACATAAGAGGAAGAGAACCAGAAGTACGAAATAGAATGAATATCGACACATTGTACCTTCATTTATAAACTAAGATATCTAAACCTTTTCTTTTTTAATGCAGAACAAAACTGCCCCTTCACGAGCGGGCCTACCCTTCCACCTTGCTGATCATGTGGCTTCAGAAGGTAGTATCCGGCGTACTTGTAAGAAGCGTGCAATCATCTCGAAAAAATGAGAGAGAAAGAGAGGAAATGAGGATTATTTCCGGGAATAGTAGTAAACTCCACCAGCTATCAGAAGGATGATGATTACACCAACGATGAGATAGGTCCAGGGGAATGGAGCAGGCTCATCAGGATATACTGGTGGTGTTGGTGTTACATCAATCGGAGCCGCCTCATCAACGGTGGATGAGAGATAGAACAGGCCGAAGATAGTAAAGTGATCAACAGTTGCAGTCACAGTTCCTGTAGCCTGATCGTATGTGGTTGGGACGTATTCCCAGGTTGCAGTCTCAACATTGTACCACTGAATGGATGGCACATCACCGGTTTCTTCTATGTGCTGAAGCTGTTGCGGGGTCATCTGGAATAGGAGAGAGATTGCAGGACTGAAGGTTGCACCGGCAGGTGAGCAGACCACTGCGGAACCTGCGAAGGAGAAGACAGCTCCTTCAGGGGCTGATGGAACATTCTCGAAAGAGAGATCGGACATCGAAACGCTGGAGAGCTGGTTCCCGGTTGAATCCAGTGCCAGTGTACCGGCTGGCATTCGTAGCCGGGCAATTCCTGTCGGACTCTCGACAACATAATTATTGGCAAGGAATCCTTCTGCATCAACCGCCAGTGTTGTTGTCCCTATGGTGGTGACAGTCGGTACGGATGGTATCTCTGGGGGAGCTGGACGCTGGAAGCCGCCACCTCCGCCGGGTCGTGGTGTCGGGGTTGGGGTGGGCGTGACTTTTGCAACAGTTACCGGTGCAAAATTACTAAAGCTCGTAGTATAACCCGTTATTTTTCGATTTGTATGATCAACAACCTGAGAGTCGAGGTCAACCCACTGATTGCCATCATATCGCTTCAGTTTGGTCTCTTCTGTAGCTGTAAACAGTTCATCCCACTCTTCTTGTGTAAACTTGATGGTGATTGGAATACCTGGAGGGGAAAATGTCGCACCGGAAGGTCCAAGTACAATCGTCTTATTCCCAATTTTTATACTACCAACAGGTGGATCAACAACATTCGATGCAATACCTGTTGTGATTTCAGTAACAGGGTTTCCATCGGCCTTTCGGGCCACAGTACCCTTGGGAAGTTGAATATCTACAGATTCATACGTAATAGCGATATCATCTGTAACATTACCTGTCGGATCAACATTAGCTGAAACATTATGGGGTTGTGGAGGTGCTACAACGATGAATTCCCGAATTTTTGCATTTGAGCCCTCCTCATTTGTCACTGTAAGCCTGACACGATAAATTTCATGAGTTTGTCCGGTTGTTAGAGTAAATTCCTGATTCGGGGGAGTCTTGACTGTTGAAAATTCGGTCCATCCGGCATTCTTTAATTCCCTCTCCCATTTATATGTGAGATCCGCACCTTTTGATGAATCAGTGAAGGCAACAGTAAGTTTAGATAAACCTCTTGTTGGAGTTCCGATGAAGTCCGCAACAGGTCCAACACGGATATAATTAGTATTTGTTATCGTATCGGAACCAGCCGCGTTTGTGACAGTCAACATAACGGTATAGCGACCGGGGTCATTATACGTATGTTTTGGGTTTTGGGACGTTGAGGTCTGACCATCTCCAAAATTCCATGCCCATTGGGTTGGGTTACCAGATGATGCATCGGTAAACTGCACGGTTAGCGGTGGATCACCTGTGGTTGTATCTGCTGTTATTGCTGCCTCAGGAACGTCGGTTGATAGAATGGAAAGGGTTACATTTGCTTTTTCATCGTTGTCAATTAACACTTTCACATTCACCTTGCCGTCACTAGCTCCCTTGATGGCAAATTTTAATTCATGGCTACCAACAGCATCACTCGTTGTTCCATTGACACTGAAATTCACCTGAACTGATTGACCAGGGTCTGCAACCTTGCCGGTTACTTCGATATAATCATAGATTCCTTTATTCCAGTCACGAGTCTCTGTAATAGTAACTATATTATTATCATGATTTTTTTGAAGCCCGGCAATTGTATTCCCTCGCTTCGCTTCATACTTCATAAATTCAAGATTGGTACCTTCTGCATTGAAAGCTCCATTCTTAAGCGAGAAGGGCATATCAAAGTTATCAAGCCTGTACAATTCCAGGCCCGATGGCATCAGATGATCAGGATCTACCGAGCTCATTTCGAGCTTGAAGTTTTGATTATTTTCTAGATTATTTATTTGAATGGTGACATTGCCGCCCTGAACAACGTTTTCCTCACCTTCACTTGCATTATTTATTGTAACCGTTGCAGCCGCCACTGCTGCCGGGAGAGCAAGCACCAGGAACAGCGATACCAGGATAATTATATATCTTCTCATCATCATTCTTCACATCCCACAAATAATAATTTGGACAGACTACGGGTCAATTACCTTAAGCCAGCGAGCCTATACATCCATTATAGATCACTACTGATCTATGACATTATTTATAGATATGTTTATGCACCCAACGTACCCACGCAATATAATTATCATACAAGGGCCAGATATTCAGGTAGCCATTACACAGATGATAAGCACCGGGATAAAAATCAGATGAAAAACTGACACCCATTCTGATCATACGTCAGAAACCTCTTTGACGAACCCAACAGGTTATTTTATATTATATAGGACTTACGCATAACCCTCTGAAAAAAATTTAGAGCGCATACTTTGGATCCTTTAGGTAGTCGGCGATAGCATTAGACTGAATCTCCCATTTTGCCTGATAGATTGTGATGTCCTGCTGTTGATTCACAGCCTCTAACCGGATATATGCTCGGATTGAGCAATTAATGTGATTTTTCTGCCCAGCTGCTTTTCGAACTTTACAATCTTCTACGCAACATAGCTCTTTCAGAGCACGATGGTAGTTTTCAATAGACCAGCATATCGCCTGGAGGTTTTTCCTGTC
>NZ_JALJYG010000021.1 GCF_024170505.1 Methanocalculus alkaliphilus | reverse complement strand
AAGATGACGGAGCAACTGAAAGCAATGGGGTTCAAGGATTTGTTCCGGGAGAGAAGGCTGGGTCAGAGTGGGTTATAAAAACGGAAAGTCAGGCCGATGAAGGAGAAGAGACCCGACCCTGCTTCATCGATATCTGAAGGCAGCGAGATCCCAAGTGGATTAATAATGAGGAAGAGGGAGACGGCAGCCAGGAATACTACCAGATGAAGAATTTTCATAGAATAAAAATTCTAAGGTTCAAAAGAATATAAATCTTTTTTTGTCGGATTCGGATCAGGAATCCGGCCCTCCATTATTTGGCTGATCAACGGTATCCTTGCGGGGGTTTACCCCGAGAGAAAGTCACAGACCTGCGGCTCCATCCTCTCAAGGTCGATGATCACCGCCTGACCGGGGGTGGGATTGATGTTCATCTGCTTCTGAAATGCGGTCTGGCCCTGCCAGGCCCCTGCATTCACCGACAGGACTCCCCTGTACCGCGATATTCCGGTGATATGGACATGCCCGGTATGAAGAATCTCAGGGACGGGATCGATGATCAGCCGATCCTGTTCGGTCGCGAGGACCGGGGTCCTCCTCCCATATGATGGGGCGAGATGCCGCCTCTTCAGCATCGCCTCCATCAGCTCTGAAGGGGCCTCATACCGTGCACCGGGGATGAGGCTGATGAGATCATCGATGCTCCGGCCATGGTACATCAGAACCCGGACTCCATGAATACTGACGGCAGAAGGATTTTCGACAAATGTACAGTTCGGGGTGAATGCGGATCGGAACTCGACAGGTATGGCCGGCTGTGGCTCTGCCCCCCTCACCACATCATGGTTTCCGGGGGCGAGGACGATCCTGAGACGGGAAGGAAGTGTGGCGAGCATCTCCCCGAGCCGGTCATACTGCTCATAGATATTTGGTATTGTCAGCTCCTTCTCCTGACCAGGATAGATCCCGATACCATCGACGAGATCACCAGCGACAAGGAGGTATGAAATGTCATCCTCCGCAGAGATCCAGTCACAGAACCTCTCCCATGGCTCCTCAAGGAAGGTGTCTGAGCCGATATGAATATCCGAGATGAAGACCGCTTTCCCGGACTGGTGAGGGGTATAGGGAGCATGCTGAATCGGGATATCGGGCATGAGGAGCTGATCCGCATAGAAGAGCCCTGCATCAGGGGAGAGTTTTCCCCGGACCCCGATCACCTCGTCAGGAACAATCCGTTCCGCATCAGCGAAGCCTTCACGGCTATTATTGAAGAGGACGGGGATGATACCGGTCGGATCTTCAAGCTCTACAATGCGATGGCCTTTTGCTGTCGTCTTCACATCAAGAACGATACCGATGATCGTCACATCGCTGTCACGGAACCGCGATGAGCGTATCAGCGCCTCAACCGGGATTGAACCTGTCCGCTTCCGGATGAGAGAGCCAAGGGTATCATACCGGTTCCGGAAGAGGCTGGCGTAATCTTCTATCTGCCGGACCGGGCCGGCCGATCCCTCCATCCCCTCGATAACCTCAAGGATCGGATCGGCGGTGAACCGCATGCCGTCACGCCGCTGGGTGAGGGAGGGGATATGGGAGGGGAGAACGACTGGGCAATCAGCGGAGAGGGATTGAAGAATTGCCTGAATGAGTGATGAGTCCCCTTTCTCCTGTATGTAGGAGACGACCGTCGGATCAACGAGATGACCGGCCTCACAGAACCGGGCGACGATCTCCTGGTCTCTCAACATGGTAAATAGATTGGATCTCTGATCCAATTATACCTATGATTGTGGAAGAGAGATGGGATCAGCCATCCTTCCTGCGGATGATCCCAAGGCAGTATCCGTCAAGCGCATTCAGATAGACCTTTCTGGCTGATCTGATGGTTTTTTCATCATCTGAGAAGAAATCTTCCGCCACATAGGAGAGGAGGGAGACGAGGTACTCAAGCGAGTCATACTTCGTCTTCAGATCCTTGAAGCAGAGGAGACCTTCGGCCCTGTTCCCGGAGAGGAGGAATTGCGAGGCATCAAAGAGGCCGAGGAGATACTCCGGCATCCCCCTGACAATGGCGAGTTTTCTGAATCTGAAGTAGGTATCCTTCTTTCCCGAGAGGAATGAAAGTTTGATCCCGTAATATGCGGGTTCGAGTGCCTTTGGATGCTGCTGCATCATCTGGAGGACGGTTGCGGCTGCGCCCTGCCCATTATGGTTCTGGAGATGAAAAGAGAAGAGCTCCCGGAGGAAGTAGAGATCGTCGCTATATACCTCTGCAGCAATCTTGAGAATCTCATCCCTCTTCTGGATACTACCCTCTTTCTTTGCCTTCTCAAGTGCAATCCTGAAGAACCAGCGGTGGCTCGGGAGCCAGTTGTGAGCCTGGTGGATCATAAACCAGAAGATCTGGTTGACCCATTCGGCATCCTCACCCCTGAGGAACGAGTGATCGCCGATCTTTGGCTGGATTCGTGAGAGTTCAAGGAGGAGCTGGCGGGATCGGAGCTCCATATCACCCGGCCGGGGGCCATTGTACGCATCCGGGTTGGTCCGTTTATCCTCCTCAATCAGCCGATAGTAGCAGTATGCAACCAGGACGCCGATGACGGCATCCTTCAGTGCGTACTTCTCAAGGAGGGAGAGGGCTTCCCTGATCTGATTGCTCCGTAACTTGTTAATGCCAAGGAAGGTCTCGATCGTTCTCCTTCCGGTCTTCTTCCTCCGGAAACGGAGGGCCTGCTGGATGACCTTCTCAAAATATGCCGGATCGGTTGCTCTCTTACTTTTTCTCAGGATCTGGTAGGTGATATCATCAAAGAGCCGATCATGATCCTCATCCCTGATTTGTGGAAATCTGGACTCGATGGTTGAGAAGATCTGGGCATAAAAGACTGGAATGTTGGAGTCGATCTTCTCGATATTTTCAGAGATATATTGAAAATACTCTTTTTTTATCGATTCGAGCCGTCCGGAGATGACTGCTCCGGTTGCACCAGTATCACCAGAGTCACTCATATAGCATGTAAAATTGGGGTGAGGGAACTATAAATTCATTCGTATTTCTTCTTCATCATAGTGACTGAAGGAAAATTCCCATCCTCCGGATCGCTTCCTCCAGATCCATGCGTGATGCGGCATAAGCACACCTGACATGACCGACTCCTGAGGCTCCAAAGGCGCGGCCTGGAACGACCGCCACCTGCTGCTCGAGGAGGAGGCGTTCGGCAAACTCCTCATCCGTGAGTCCTGTTCCCTGAACTGACGGGAATGCATAGAATGCACCTTTTGGGAGATGACACGGCAGGCCGATCCTGTTGAGACCTGCGACGAAGAGGTTTCTGCGCATCCGGAACTCCGCAACCATCCGGTCTTTTGCATCCTCGGCTCCCCGCAAAGCCTCAATTGCAGCATACTGCGCCATCGTCGGGGTACTGAGCATAACATACTGGTGAATCTTCAGTGCCGCAGCCGCAATATCTGATGGTGCACAGAGATACCCGACACGCCAGCCGGTCATGGAGTACGCCTTTGAGAAGCCGTTCAGGGTGATCGTCCTCTCCCTGAGCGGCTCAATCGAGGCCGGTGAGACATGGCGGCCCTCATAGGTGAGTTCGGAGTAGATCTCATCTGAGAGGAGGAGGAGATCATGATCAACGATGATATCGGAGATTGCCCTGAGATCATCCCTCCCCATCACCCCGCCGGAGGGATTGTTTGGATAGTTGATCATCAGGAGCTTCGTCTTCTTCGTCACCTTCTCAAGGAGCGCATCCGGCGTCACCCGGAACTCATCCTCTGCCGGGCAGGGCAGGGGAACAGGGGTACCACCGGCAAGCATGACACAGGGGGCATAGGAGACATAACAGGGATCTGCAACGAGCACCTCGTCGCCGGGATCAACGACTGCCCGGACCGCAAGATCGAGGCCTTCCGAGACGCCGGTTGTGATAATGATCTCATCATCCGGATCATATTTGGTATGATACTGCCGGGTGAGATATGCTGAGACGAGTTCGCGGAGATCCTGAAGACCCTTGTTTGAGGTGTATGATGTTACCCCCTTCTCAATGGAATCGATTCCGGCGACGGCGACGTTCCATGGGGTATTAAAGTCGGGCTCCCCAACGCCAAGGGAGATGACGTCATCCATCGTGAGAAGGAGATCAAAGAATTTTCTGATACCTGAGGGGGGGATCCCATCAGCCCGTTGTGAGATGTACTTTCTCCTGGGAGTCCCTTCGCAGATATCAGAAACTGTACGGGAGACGTTCGACCCCTTCGCTTCTCTGTAATTCACAGCCATGCTCCTTGTAGGTCTTCATTACGATATGCGTTACCGTCTCCTTGATATTCTCAAGCGAGGCGATCTGGCCTGATACGAACTCGGCGATCTCTTGCATCGTCCTGCCGGTGACGATCACCTGGAAGTCGTACGTGCCGGTGACAAGGCGGAGGGATTTAACCTCAGGGAATCGTGCGATTCGATCGGCGACGCGATCATAGCCATATTCACGCTCAGGACTGACCTTCAGCTCGACCAGCGCAACAACCCCTTCATCGCCGGCCCTCTTCCAATCGATGATGGCGGTGTACTTCCTGAGTATTCCGGATTTTTCAAGAGCAATAATCCGTGTCTGAACCTCTGAGGGGGAGAGGCCAAGCATTGTCCCAAGATCCCCTGCTCCGATACGTGAATCGGATTCAAGGACACGTAGGATCTCCCTGTCTTTCTCATCCATAGTCTTCACCTAAAGAGTTTACCGGCCTGTTCTTCATTATATCGGGAGATACGATGTTCGACCAGGCGCTGATCATTCATGATCACATCCCATATCCGATCGGTTGCCGCATCGAATGAGATCTCCTTGGTCCTTCCGTACCGTCCTTTTGATACAACACGGGTAGATATGACACCAAGCATATTTAATTCACTGATGAGGTCGGTGACACGGCGGTGGGTAAGGGTCTCAAGGGAGAGTTCCCGTGTAATCTCACGGTAAAGACGCATCACCTCACCGCTGGTGAAGATCTTCTGGTTAATGCGGTGAAGAAGGAGCATCGCGTACAGGACGACCTTGCTCTGGGTCGGGAGGGTTGAGATGCATTCAACCATGCTGTCCGTCTCGATCTTATCCTGTGCCTGCCGGACATGCCGATCCATGACGCGATCCTCATTCGCCCTGTCGGCCAGCTCTCCTGAGACCCTGAAGAGATCGAGTGCCCGGCGTGCGTCCCCGTGTTCCTGGGCTGCGAGTGCCGCACAGAGCGGGATAACACTCTCATCAAGAACCCCGTCGACGAAGGCGACATCGGATCGCTGCTTTAAGATATCGATGAGCTGGGGAGCATTGTATGGAGGGAAGACGATCTCTTCCTCAGAGAGGGAGGAGAGGACACGGGGATCAAGAAAGTCGGTAAACCTGAGATCATTTGAGATGCCGATGATACAGACCTTGGAGCGTTCGAGATCCGAGTTGATCCTGGTGAGGTTGTATAGAGTCTCATCCCCGCTCTTCTTGACCAGTTTGTCGATCTCATCGAGGATGATGACGAGGACCCCCCCCGTGTTTTCGAGGATATTCTTCAGTTCCGCATAGACCTGATCGGTGGGCCATCCTGTCATCGGGATATGTGTCTTGGCACGATCGGAGGCGAGGTGATCGGTGTCGGTGATCAGTTTTGCTATCTGTGCCAGGACCCTGTACTGGGTGTCGATCACCTCGCAGTTTATGTGAACAACCCTGCAGGATGTATCCATCTGGCCACTTGCATTTTCAAGTTCTGATCCGACGTACCGGGCGCATGCCGTCTTTCCGGTCCCGGTCTTGCCGTATATCAGAATATTTGAGGGAGTTTCGTTCTGGAGGGAGGGTGCAAGAATCGCGGCTATAGAGTCGATCTGGGGACGACGGTGAGGAAGTATCGATGGCCGGTAACTATGTCTGAGTACCTCCCTGTTCTTGAATATCTTGTTTTTCCCGAGGTACTTTTTGAAAAGGCCAAGCGATTGTCCATCTTTTTCAGTCGTTGAATCCCCTCCGTCTGATTGTCCGGGTACCGGACTGGTGATCATAAGACGATCTCCGCACTATTAAACCCCACTATTTCCACTGGAGGTACACTATTCAACAATCTATCGAAAACATATGACCCCTTCATTTCCATTGGAACTTCACTCTCCGGATGCGAGGTAGCAGGTTCGTTCTTTTAAGGTAAAATATGACCGCAGGGAGGAAAGTTGCATGACTTCCGTTGGAGATTCTTCCATCATCCAGAGCAGGGGATGGTGATGGTTCTTTTTAGATTGGGGAGGTGAAAAACGGTGGTTCTGGTGAAAGTGGTTTTTGTGCCGGAGCCGGTGGACCCCTACCCCTTTGTTTCGAATGGAGAATTTCAGGGGAGAGAGACCAGATGGAAGGGGATGATATGATGAAAATGTGATATGATGAAAATGATATGCTATAGTCATTTGTAATTTTGATAGTATAGTATAAATATGTATCTTTTTGGTTTCAGATTCCGGCGGATCAGTCATACGAGCTGATCAACGACAAGGGTAGATCAATAACATGAACGAATCAACGACACAAGTAGATCATCAATAAGAATAGATCGACAACATAAAAACCACCAATAAATGCGTAGTAACATAATTTAATTAAAATAATTTATCTAATTTCATTTTAAAATATTTTTAAAAATAAATAAATTTTTGTTTCATAAATTTTCGCTATACACCTTTATGTCTCGCTTCTATCCGTATCTTTTTAATCTCCAGTGGAAACAAAGGGGTCTCCCGGATCCTGGTGGAAATACCTGCTCATCGTCCCCCTTTTCATGTTTCTTCATCTGGTAGTACCGTCACATCCTTCCAGTGGAGTTTTTTCTTCTCCCTCTTCCCCTCGAAATGTCTGTACACTCTTCTGATGCCCGGATCTGTCGGACATCTACATCTCCCGCTCCAGGAATTTTTGTACCCCTTTATTTCCACTGGAGATCAGACAATCCCCGGGCCACATCCGGATTGACTCCAGGTAGTTGGTGGTCCCCTCCCTTATGCAGAAGATGAGATATGGTGAGACGATCAACAACCTCGTATGAGCAAGGAACATCGGCGCAAGGTTGAGGTGCGGCCCGCGATCATCACCGTCTCAACTACAAGGACGGAAGCTGAGGATCTTTCGGGAGAGACGATCAAAACACTGCTCAATGAAGCAGGTCTCTCCCCTGTCTTTTATCGGATTGTTCCCGATCAGGACGAGGCGATCCAACAAACGCTCTTCGAGGCAATGAGTGAGGGAAACTGTATCATCATCAACGGGGGAACCGGTCTCACCCCCGACGATCGAACGATCGAGGCAGTCCGACCCCTCCTTGATAAGGAGATGGATGGGTTTGGAGAGATTTTTCGTCAGTACAGCACGCGGGAGGTCGGGACCGCCGTTATCCTCTCACGTGCAACTGCCGGTCTGATCTCAGGGTGCGCCGTCTTCTGCATCCCCGGTTCAACGAAGGCGGTCCGGCTCGCGGTCTCCGAGATCATTCTTCCGGAGATAGGCCATATCCTCTCCCATGCCCAAAAAAAGTGAGAGCTCCACCCGGAGCCCCCTTCTCTCCTCTTATTTCAGAATTTCAAGGAGTGCCGTTCGCTCAATGACCAGCTCATCGATCCGGTCCCTTCCGGCAACTCCAAGCTCTTCATCGGTAATTCCATAGAGCTCTTTGAGAAGGGGGATCCTCTCCTCCGGGACCTCCTCCTCCTCCTGAATAAAGGTCATAATCCCGGAGAGCTTCTTCCAGGCATCGTCCGATCCGGGGACGATCCCAACCCATGCGATCATCTCTCCTTCAATCAGGCCAAAGGTCATCCCGATTCCGGTCTGGCGCTGGCCGGAGACATAGAGGAGAATCTCCATCTCAAGGCTCCTTGCGGTCATCGCCCCTTCCTCCTCTGCACGGAGACCATATCGAACCGCACTCTCCGCATGCCTGTATCCTGCCATCTTCGCCGCATTCATGCAGATGATCCGAAGACCAAGCGACTCTCCAATCTCCCGGATCGCGTCCAGCATCCCGGGAACCGACTCAACCCTGAGCCGTGCCATTCTGATTTGAAAATTCTTACTCATGATTCATCCCCGCACTCCCAGAAATCGAGGCTCGACTGCTTTGCTTTCCCCTTCTGCTGAAGGAGTCCGGAAACTCCTCTCTTCGTCTCCATCACATTCTCTCCTGTATTCTTCTCTCCTCTTTCGGATCGTCCGGATATCTGATCCAGAATGGACTCAGCGGTCTTCCGCCCGATGATCGGGGCGATCCGATCGATTCCTGCCATGCCAACGGCTTCCGGTGTGGTGTATCCGCTGTTGAAGAGCTGGCGTGCCCTGACACGACCTATTCCCCGGAGCCTGATGAGCGGAAGGAGCTCCTCCTTTACCCCGTTCTTCACCCGCACTTCAAGATCAGCGACATCCTGCAGGAGACCGGGGATCTCCCTCCGGCAGATCTCGCGGGTCGCATGAACCAACCAGAGGATCCCCTCAACGAGTCCGTGGATGTCGCCGGGTCCGATCCCAAACCGCTCCGTGATCATCTCGATTGGAACCTCATTGATCCAGTTCTCAAGGACGAGCGCGTTCTTGATGGCGCAGGCGATCTCTTCATATCCAAGCCATGGAAGGACGTCCTCAGGCCTGCCGATGAGGAACTCCTCCTCCCGCTCCTCGGCCACCGTCTCTATCAGTTCCGCATCACCGGATCGGAGGTAGAGCCGGAACATATCCGGGGTGGCCGAGAGGAGATGGAGGAGCCCGAAGGGGGTGACCGGTACATCGCCTTGCTTTTCATATCCCCGAAGCTGATCTGCGATCATCATCGCTGACCGCGGATCAAGGTAGAGCCGGGAGGTGAGCTCTCCAAACTGTGTCGCTTCCAGTCTGGATCCGAGATCCACGATCATCTCCATCTCTTCGAGATCCCGGATAACCCGGGTGATCAGCCGGTCCAGATACTGGAGATTCTTATGCCTGGTGGCATAGAAGCTTCCCCTGAAGAAACCGGTAATGGCCTTTGTCTCCTCTGCCTCCCTGGTTGCGACAAGGGCAAGGATACGGGAGAGGAGCGTGGATCGCTTTGCGCACTGCGAATCGATCTCCTCGGCCCGTGCATGGATGAACTCCTCAAAGAGCTTCTTTTTTGATCGCGCATCCTTCCCGATGAGGATCGCCTCACCATACGGATCAAGTCCGGGCCTCCCGGCGCGGCCGGCCATCTGCCTGTACTCACGTACAGGGATTGGGACCATTCCCTCACCTGCCTGGAATCTATGAACATCACGGATGATGACACGCCGCGCAGGGAGGTTCAGCCCGGCGGCAAGTGTCGGTGTTGAGGCGATCACCCGGATTGCATTTCCCCGGAACCCCTCCTCAACAAGCCTTCTGACATCACGGGAGAGACCGGCATGGTGAAACGCTGCTCCATGCCTGATACAGAGGGCGAGTGTCCTGCCAACCTGGCTGTCGTCGCTCTCCTCGACGGCATCTGCGATCCTTGTCAGTTCAGGTTCATCAAGCCGGAGCGCAGCTGCGATCCGTTTCGCCGTCCCTTCAGCATTTCTTCGCGATGAGACGAAGACGAGGGCCTGGCCCCCCTCATCGACAGTATCAAGGCAGAGGCTCGTATCCGCGTCCTTCTTCGGGGACGGAACCTCCCTCTCACCATCTCCAAAGGAGATCTTCCCGTTATAGTAGACTCCTTCCCTGAGACTGACAGGCCGCCATGCCGAATCAATAAGCCCCGCATCGAGCCACCCCGCAAGTTCTTTTGGGTTGCCGATCGTGGCCGAGAGGCCTATCACCTGGAGGGCCGGGTTTCTGTTCCGCATCGTTGTGATGACCATCTCAAGGGTCGCCCCGCGGCTCTCATCCCCGATGAGATGAACCTCGTCAAGGACGATCAGGCTGATCGCGTCAATCCATCCCGCACGGTTCCTGAGGAGAGAATCGACCTTCTCTGAGGTCGCCACGATGATATCGGATCTCCCGAGCCTCTCGTCCTTGCGGTCGAAGTCCCCGGTCGCGATCCCGACCCTGACCCCTTTCCCCGAAAAGTCCTCGTACTTCTCGCTCGCCAGTGCTTTGAGAGGGACGACATAGAGGCATTTGCCACCTTTTCCAATCTGATGATGCATCGCCATCTCAGCAACAAGGGTCTTCCCGCTTGCAGTCGGGATGGTGATCAGGAGGTTTCTCCCTGAAAAAAGGCCCTCCCTGATGCAGGCAACCTGGGGAGGATAGAGGGAGGTGATCCCGGCTGCCCTGTACCGTTCCCTGAGGGGTTCCGGGATTGGAAGATGATCGAGATCCCCCTCCCAAACCCCTTCATTTCCACTGGAGAGCTCTTCTTTCACTGGGAATCACATCGATAATTATATGAACCAATTTATTATTGGATTTGATAAATTTTGTATAATTTATTTAATTCAACTCATACGTTCTTACAATGAGTATCCTATTATCACCTATGTACTGTGCCTCTCTCGTTGAAAATATCATCCATGGTCTGGTCTCTCTCCGGGCTGTGATACCGCTGTGGTACCCCACCCGGTCCCCCACACCATCCGGCATCCTCATAAAAAAGTGGATAATTGGAGCCATCCCTTCCGATGGACTTTCTTGTCTGGATCGACGCTCTCCACTGGCGTATTGATACCTGCTTCGTAGGTGCTTAGTAATAGGAGCTGATGAGATCCTGCTTCGCCTCTTTCTTTCTCCGGTCAAGGAATGAGAAGACATTACCATGCTCTGCCCCCTCGACGAGCATCTCGACTGCCTTTCGTGCCGTGAGGACGGGCTCAGGGAGTCCGATGATCCCGACGGTCTTCCCGTAGATCGAGATGGTGGTATCGGTCATATTCTCGATCTGGGTTCGTGCCTTTCCGTCACGGCCGATGATCCGGCCACGTATCCTGTTCATCTTCTGAGGTGTATCGGCTACATGCGAGAGATCGAGGAGATCCAGGATGATGTCATCATCGTCAAAGAGGCGGAATGCCCGCTCCGGTGAAAAGCCGCGACCGAGAGCACGGATCACCTCGGTTGCACGCAACACTCCGATGGCATCCTCCCCCTCAATGGTCACCAGACCTTCCTGGCTGTCGATACTGATCGTTGCCTGCCCCTTCTCCTCGATGGATCTTCGCGTCTCCCCGCCTTTTCCTATGATGACACCGATCCGATCGGTGGCCACCTTCAGTTCCTGTATCGTCATAACCCTTATCCTCTATAATTTATGGGGTGAAGAAGTCTTCACCAACGATCCCTCTGAGGATCTCATGTTCGTCGAGTGTCTCGCACCAGCTCCCAAAATACCTGTTGGTATTCTGGATATCACGGAAGAGGAACCGGTGTGCCGAGGGGTGATCCGGTGTCACCGCCTGCCCCATATCGATGAGCCAGAGTCTTCCCCCTCCATGAAGAATATTATACTCGGAGAGGTCGCCATGGACGAGCCTGGCCTTCTGGTACAGGTCGGTGATGAGACCGAGGACTTCCCTGTATCCAGCCTCCGGATCATCGACCGGGTTGAGACGGAGCTGGGGATAGGGTACTCCATCCTCACCGATGAAGTCCATGATCAGGATGTTGCGATCAAAGGCGATCGGCTCCGGGACAGGAAGGCCCGCATCAAGGGCGCGTTTCAGATTTGAGAACTCCTTCTTTGTCCAGGCAAAGATGATATTCTTCTTATTCCTCCTGATGCTGGCAAATCGTGGATCTCCGAGGATATAATCGCTCATGACATTAAAATTCCCGGTCCGGATTCGGTAGATCTTAATGACGCAGTCGAGATCCTCTCCCCGTTTGGCAAAGAAGACATTCGCCTCTTTTCCCGTGGATATCGATCCCCCGACGGCATTGATCACCTTCCGGTTGGCAAGTTTATAGAGGGCGAGGAGGGTGACCTCGTCGAAGACCTCGTCCCTGACCTTCCGCTGGTCGGTATCACGGATCCGGATACCCATCCGGGATAATTCCCGATCGAGTTCCTCGACCCGGCTGTCGGTTTTTTTCGTCTCTTCTCCCCTTCGCCCCATCTTTGCCTCTCAGCCTTGCTGGTCCCTTCCTTCAGGCTCTTCTGTAACTCTGGATCATCTCGTATGCAGGTGCGAGCACCTCGGTGAGGCCATCTGCACAGGCATTCTTTGCATCCATCGGGTGAACTTCACCGGCGATATATGCGGCTTCGAAGGCCTCCATTGAGAGGAACTCCCGGTCCCCTCCGTACTTCTCCGGCCTCTTCACCACAACCTCCCCGAGGCGCGGGAAGATATGATGGCGGAAGATCTCCATGACCGGATTTCCCTCTGTCTCAGGCGGGCAGAAGGCCTTCTTGATCTTCTTTCGTATCTCCTCCTCTGAATCTGCCACAGATACGACGTTTCCTGCCGATGAGGACATCTTCTTTCCATCAAGTCCGTTGACGATCGGGGTGTGGACGCAGGCGGGTGGCCGTCTCCCGATTGCACCGAGGTGCTCCCGGGCGAGCATATGGATCTTCCGCTGGTCGATACCGCCGACTGCCGCATCGACATTCAGGGCGGCGATGTCAACCATCTGCATGATCGGATAGACCATCTGGGAGACGGTCGGTGCCTCCATTGCCCGGCCGACCTCGTCCATGCTTCTCTTCGCCCGGTTGAGTGTCACCTGCTGGGAGAGCTCAAGGACCTGGAGCTGGTATTGCGGGTTCAGCTGGATATCTGTTCCAAGGACAAATTCTGCTCCCTTCAGTCCCACAGCCTCGATACATGCTTTATTATACTCAGCCAGCTCCCGGACCTCATCCAGCGTTCCTTTCCTGTTGAGGAAGGCGTGGAGATCCGCAAGAAGGACAACAACATGAAAGCCTGCCTCCTTCATATCGATGAGCTTGTTGATGGTGACGAGGTGGCCCAGATGGATCTCCCCTGACGGTTCATATCCGGTATATACCCGCTTGACCGGTTGATCGAGGGTTCTCCGCAGCTCCTCTTCCGTAACGATTTCAACGGTGTTACGTGCCACGAGATCGAATGGATCCATACAGTATTATTCACGCTCTGAGGCGTTTAAGGTGTGGGGTTCTTCTTTCCGAATCCGGCGTCCTCCCTCCCCATGATGCCACCAGCGAGCACAACTTCAAACCCCTCCCCTCCATCCTCTATAGGAACACGTATTCCTCTCCCCCTGTCTTTCCGATATTGATCTTTTCCCCTCGCTCTGCGCGTCTATTCCCAAAGCTCCATGAGGAGACCGGAATACGGTCAGAAGGTGGGGTTTGGATGGTGTGGCACCAGCTCCAATCACGAAAAACAAGAATAATTACCGAACCTTTATCAGTGCGAATAGCCTTCTATGTAGAGTCGCAGGGGGCAGGAGGGCGCCGCGACGGGGCACTGCTCCGCGTTAAAGCGCCCGAATCGGCCGGAATCCGGAGCATATCCGGGATTTCGGCATCCTGCCTCCGACCGGGCGCAGCAGCCTCTCTGGGGGGTCTGCGCCACCGGGTCCCGGTGCTGTATATGCCGGGGCTCGTCAGGGTGGTGGGTGAGATCTGATGTTTCTGTCCTCCGGGGCAGAAACTTATATATCCTCACACCGCTAACATGTATAATCTGCGCAGGAGATGCACCAGCGTCTCCGGATGCAGAACGCAGGGGTTAAATACTCGCCCTGCGTATAGAATAAACCCGAGATATTCTCAGTGGAGAACCGATGCGACCCGGCTGTG
>NZ_JALJYG010000020.1 GCF_024170505.1 Methanocalculus alkaliphilus | reverse complement strand
CCGCATTACCACAGCCAACGTCAGAACCGACACCGGTCACAGCCGGGTCGCATCGGTTCTCCACTGAGAATATCTCGGGTTTATTCTATACGCAGGGCGAGTATTTAACCCCTGCGTTCTGCATCCGGAGACTCTTTTGAATCTCCTGCGCAGATTCTACATGTTAGCGGTGTGAGGATATATAGGTTGCTGCCCCGAAGGACAACGTCACCGGATCACACCCACCACCCTGACGAGCCCCGGCATATACAGCACCGGGACCCGGTGGCGCAGACCCCCAGAGAGGGTGCTGCGCCCGGTCGGAGGCGGGATGCCGAAATCCCGGATATGCTCCGGATTGCGGATGAATCAGGCGCTTTAACGCGGAGCAGTGCCCCGTCGCGGCGCCCTCCTGCCCCCTGCGACTCTATATAGAATGCTATTCGCACTGATAAAGGTTCGGTTTTACCAGAGATCCAGACCCATGAAAAGAGATCCCACCCCGGAGAAAAAACCACTTTCCGCAGATATTCAGATCTCCTCAGGCTGCTCAAGTGGGGAACGCGCAATATAGAGCTCCCCATAGAACTCCTCCTGGAGGAGATCCACCCGCCCGTCCAGCATCAGGAAGAGGATTGGAATATATACATCAAAGAGGGGAAGCCGCATCTCAGAGGCGATCCGGGAGAGCGGAATCGGCTCAAGGCCAGTGGGATCGAGGGAGATGAGGGTTGCATGAATCGAGGTGGAGAGCTCCTCATAGACCTCATCATGGGCTATCTCCACCACATCATCGGCAAATGTCAGGAGATCATCATCCTCGTCCGGGAGATGGCGCCGCTTCTGCCGACGCCGCTCCTCCTTCTCAGCAAGCTTCAGCTGGGTGATCAGCTCGTAGAGCGTCACCGGCCGGGTCCTGTACTCCTTCCTTTTGATCCGTCGCTGAATCTCCCGCTCGAGCGCCTCGATTGGCCCCAGGTGCGATCCGGCACCATCCGAATCCACCACATCATCAAAGAAGAGATCGCCATCATCGTACTCATCGATGATCTCCTCCTCTTCAGAAACCGCCTGGCGCTCAAGGAGAATATCAGACTTCATCCGGAGGAGGATCGACGCATACAGGAGTGTCCGACCCGAGATCCGAAGGTCAAGCTCCCTGCGCCGCTCAAGCTCCCCGAGGAACCGATCCGTTACAAGGACAATATCGATATTCCAGGGATCGATCTCCCCCTCCTCCGCCATCCGGACGAGGATCTCAACCGGCTCCTCGGCAGTACCATCCTGCGGGACTGTCGCTTCAGACATTGCACTTCATACCCGTTACAAGCGTGCTCTTGTCAGGTCGGATCGTCACCCCGATGATTCGGTCTGCCGCCTGGATCATCGGTTTTCGGAGTGAAATTGAGATGAACTGAGAGTGTTCTGAGAGGGTACGGATCATCCGTGATATCCCCTCCACATTCGAGCCGTCAAGATGCATATCAACCTCATCAAGACCATAGAAGGGGGCCGGCATATACCGCTGGATAGCAAATATCAGGGCAAGCGTCACGAGCGACTTCTCCCCCCCGCTCATCATATTCAGCCGGTGCACCTTCTTATCCTGCGGATGCACCTCAAATGTGAGGCCGCCGCTGAAGGGGTCCTCCTCATTCTCAAGGATCAGCTGGCCCCATCCGCTTGAGAGGCTGGCATAGATCTCTTTAAAGTTTGTATCGATGGCATGGTATGAGGTGAGGAACGCCTCACGCTTCATCCGTTCGAATCCTTCTATCCTCTCGATGAGATCTGAACGTTCACGGGAGAGGATCTCCTTTCGTTGGGTCCTCTCGGTAACACGGCCACTGACACGATCATACTCCTCGATGGCGAGCATATTGACCGCCCCGATCTTCCTGATCTGCCGTTCCGTCGTCGCAATGCCCTCCTCTATCTCTTCAGGAGTGAGATCGCATTCTATCCCCGATACATCGGGGGTGAGTGCTGCTATCTCTTCTGCTATCGACTGTGCCCGCTCCCTGAGAGCATCAAGCTGAATGATATGCCGCTCGTTATCATGGGCATGCTGGTGCAGCTTCCGCTCCATCGCAGCAACCTGCTCGTCGATCGCACTCCTCTTCTGCCTGAGCCCCTCGATCTCGTCCGAGAAGGATCGCTGCTCCTCCTCAAGAGCGGAGATCCGATCCCTTGACCCGGCGATCGTCTCCTCAAGCCCCCGCGTCTCGGTCTCAAGGGTGATATTCTTCTCAAGGAGCGCCTCCTTCTCTGCGGTCATCTCCTCGATCCTCTTCTGGAAGTACTGCCGCTCACGCTGAAGATCTGTAATATCGGCCTCTTTATTCCGGAGACGCCGCTCAAGATCCTCGATCTGCCGCTTCAGCCCCTGGATCAGCTCACTCAGCCGGAGTGTCTCAGACTCTGCGATCCGCTTCTTGATCTCGGCAATCCTTGTATTCGTCTCTCCAATCCGTTCGGTGAGGCCGTCAAGCCGCTCCTCAAGTGCAGCAATCTCCAGAGCTATCTCCGCCTCGCCACCCTCAAGTGTCGAGAGCGCCTCTTCAAGCCCCACGATCTCGGCATCAAGCGCTGCGATACGTTTTCCATACTCGCTGATGATCAGCTCAAGGCGGGCTGCCTTCTGGGAGGCAGCCTGGCGATCTGCCCGGAGCTCTTCTGCGACTGCTGCCTGCCGCCCGATAGCAGCGGCAAGCTCCTCCTCCTCACGCCGGAGCTCCGTGATGCGGCCTGCCAGCTGGGATATCTCCCGATCGACGGCCGCCCCAAAGCCCTTCATCTCACGCTTCACCGAACCGCCGGTCATCGCTCCCGTCCGCTCGAGGAGATCACCGTCGAGGGTCACCATCCGGTGGCGGCCGAGGAGCCGCCGGCCATTCTCCATCGTATCGACAACAAGGGTCGTTCCGAAGATGAGCGAGAAGGCACGTTCATATGCCGGATCATACTCAATCAGCCGGATCGCATAGTCGATGATCCCGTCACCGGAGACGGGAGGGAGTGGGGGCGGCACCCGGAGCTTTGAGAGGGGCAGGAACGTCACGCGACCAAGCCGCCCCTCTTTAAGGAAACGGATGGCATCAGCGGCGATCTGATCATCGGATGCAACGACATGGTGGAGCCTCCCCCCGGCAGCGACATTCAGTGCGGTCGCATAATCCGGGGGAGCCCTGCCGAGCTGGGCAATGGTGCCATAGACACCCTCCATTCCAAGAACCGCCTCAATGGCACGTCCACCGGCCTCCCCCTGTGCCTGCTGCTGCGCCTCAAGGCGAACCTGCTTCTGCTCAAGGGAGCGGAGATTGGACCGCACCTCCTCATGAGATCCACGGAGGGTCATCAGTTTCTTCTCAATGGAAGAGAGCTGCTGGTCACCGGCCCGCTGCTCCTCCTGGAGGTCGGTCAGTTCGACAGACGCCTCGCGAACCTCCCGCTCCTTCTCATGCCGCTCATCCCTCGCTGCCTGCAGGCGGGGAGCAAGCCGTTCACGCTCGGATACCCGGATCCGGCTCCTCTCGATGATTCCATCCTTCTCAGAGAGGAGACGCGAGCGCTCCGTCTTCATCTCCTCAAGCGCTCCCATGGAGGAGAAGAGCTCCTCCTGGGCTCCTTCGGTATCCTCATTCGCCTCGGCAAGCTCCTTCTCTGCCTTCTCCATCTTTGCTTTCAGGCCTGAGAGCTCCATTCCGAGGTTTGCACGATCGATCGAGAGGCTCCTGATCCCGTCTGTCCTCTCCTTCACCGTCGCCTCGGACCGGCGTATATCAGCAAACTTCCGGTTGACAGCCTCCAGGTTTGTCTCCCGTTCCCGCATGTTCCGCTGGATACCCTGTTCGGAGATCCGGATCGTCCCTTTCGCCTCCTCGATCTCGGAGAGGATACGGAGATACTCCGGCCCGGTCATCCGACTGATCTCTTCATCAATCTCCTTCATCTCAGAACGCAGGAAGTCCCGTTCATGAGTATCATGGGCGATATCGTCGGCAATCCGGGTGATAGCAGATTCATGCTCTGTGATCATCCCCTGGATGCTCACTTCCTCCCTCTTCTTCTCACGGAGGAGGGCGACATTGCGCATCGCTACAAAGGATTCGAGATCCTCCTGCAGGCGTTTATAATGGAGGGCCTGTTCACGTTCATTTTTAAGGACATCGAGGCGTTCGAGGAGTTCGTGCAGGAGGATCTCTTCACGATCGATCCTCCCGCGGACAACCTCAAGCTCTGCCATCGCCTGATCACGTTTCAGATCGAACTCGGCGACACCGGCGATCTCATCGACGATCTTCCGCCGCTCGCCATCGCTCATCTCCATGATCCTGGCAACATCCCCCTGCATCACGATATTGTACCCATGCGGCTTGATCCCGTGGCGGGAGAGAAAAGCAAGGATCTCACTCTGTTTACTCAATCGCCCGTTAAGGTAGTGATAGGAGTAATATCCGTTCGGCGTCCGCTTGATCCGCCGGGTGATCCGTGTCCCGTCCGAGAAGGAGACGATGACCTCCGCGGTATTCTTTGCAGAACTGGCGTTGATGAGATCGGTCAGCCGTTCCGCACGGAGGCCGCGGGCTGACGTGATACCAAGTGCAAAAAGAATGCTGTCGAGGATATTACTCTTTCCAGAACCATTTGGCCCTGAGATGACAGTAAACCCTGTTTCAAAAGGTATCCTCGTCTTTCGTGCAAATGACTTGAAGTTGTCGATCTCAAGCTGGGTGATATGCAAAGATCAAACACCTTCAATCATTCAATCTATTTTTTACGCCGGATCGTCTCGCTCGGCCGTTTTTCATCGGGATCATTGCTGTTGATGACAGCACCGCTCTTTGGATCAACGTCAGGGGCTTCATAGATCCTGCTTGAGATCTTCCCCTTCTTCATCGGGGATGCAGGAGCATAGCCGCTGCTGGCAATGATATAGTCATTTCCTGATCGCTTCTCCGGCTTGAGCGTGCCATCAGGCTGCATGATCAGATCCATATCGGATTGATCAATCTCAGGTTCGGGTTCGGGTTCCGGCGGAACCTCTGCGGCAGGAGCACGCGCAGCACGCCTGACCGTGACCTCTGGAACGACACCCGCTGAGGCAGCCCGGGATCGCGGGCGTGCATCAGGTGCTTTCATCTCGACAGGCTGGATCTCCTCCCTCTCCTGCTCTTCAATACTCCGTGCGAGTTTTCTCGTCACCGACTTGAGATCGAGCAGTTCTTCCATCAGGCCTTTCTGCATCGCCTCAAGCTCACGCACCCGCCGTTCGAGTGCGATCACCCTCGCACTATCATCAGCCTCCCGGGGAGGCTCCTCTTCGCGCTTCACCTTCACCAGCTCCCGTTCCTTCTCTTCAAGCTCATGCTCCAGAAACTTCATTCGTGCATCCATTCTTCCCGCACAACCCCTTTGTTGTAAGATCTGACTGACGAAAGATAATTGTTTGCCCTCACCTGAGACAAGAAAGGATATTACCTCTTTACCGCCATTTCTATTTATATGTCATTCCTTGAACGCGATGATCCAGAAGTCGCAGCAATCATCGAGAATGAGCGGCAGAGACAGGTTTTTGGTCTTGAGCTGATCGCATCCGAAAACGTCGTCAGCCGGGCAGTGATGGAAGCCACCGGCTCAATCATGTGCAACAAGTACGCCGAAGGGTATCCGGGCAAGCGGTACTATGGCGGTTGTGAACACCATGATGTCGTTGAGAATATCGCGCGTGACCGGCTCTGCAGCCTCTTCTCCGCCGAGCATGCCAACGTCCAGCCCCATTCGGGGAGCCAGGCGAACCAGGCGGTCTATTTTGCCACCATTCAGCCGGGGGATGTCATCATGAGCCAGAGCCTGACGCAGGGTGGCCATCTCTCGCATGGATCGCCGGTCAACATCAGCGGGAAACTCTATGATGTTCACAGCTATGGTGTAGACTACGAGACCGAGATACTGGACTACAGTGCAATCGCTGATATGGCACGCCAGGTGAAGCCGAAGATGATCGTCTGCGGTGCATCAGCATACCCACGTGAGATCGACTTTAAGGCATTCGGCGAGATCGCCGACGAGGTTGGTGCAATCTGTGTTGCAGATATCGCCCATATCGCCGGTCTTGTCGCAGCAGGTATCCATAACTCACCGATTGATGTCTGCAGGTTTACCACAACGACGACGCATAAGACCCTCAGAGGTCCGCGCGGTGGTGCTATCCTCTGCAGAAAGGAGGATGGGCCGCTCATCGACAAATCGGTCTTCCCCGGCCTTCAGGGCGGCCCGCTGATGCATGTCATCGCCGCAAAAGCCGTCTGTTTCAAGGAGGCACTTGAGCCGTCCTACGTCGAGTATGCAAAACAGGTCGTGAAGAACGCCAGAGTCCTTGCAGAGACACTCGCAGACAACGACCTCCGTGTCTGCTCAGGCGGAACCGACAACCACCTTGCCCTCCTTGATCTCTCAGACCATGGCATCACCGGCCTTGAGGCCGAGGAGGCGCTTGGCTGTGCAGGGATCACCGTCAATAAAAATACCATCCCCCGTGAGAAGCGCAGTCCGTTCGTCACCTCCGGGCTCCGGGTCGGTACCCCGACTGTCACCTCCCGCGGCATGAAAGAGGACGAGATGAAGCTGATAGGCGACTGGATTGGCCGCGTCTTAAAGAACATCAATGATAAAAATATCCACAAGATGGTGAAGGAAGAGGTCTCCGAACTCTGCGGGAAGTTCCCCCTCTACCCTGATGCAGTATGATCCTTGATGGTAAGCAGACGTCGGAGAAGCGGCTCGCCCTCCTCCGCGAGAAGATCGAAGAGTCCGGGCTCTACCCCCGGCTCGCCACCGTCCTTGTCGGAGAAGATCCGGCATCACAGCTCTATGTCAAGATGAAGCACAGGGCATGTGAACGGGTCGGCATCGGCTCGATTGCAGTCGATCTCCCGGAGACGGCGACGACCCAGGAGGTCCTCGACGCAGTCCACCGCTTAAATGAGGATCCGATGATCGACGGTATCCTCGTCCAGCTCCCCCTCCCCTCCCAGGTCGATACCCATGCCATCATCGAGGCGGTATCCCCCGAGAAGGATGTGGACGGATTTCATCCAACCAACCTGGGTCGCCTCTTCTCGGGATCACCCGTCTTCTCACCCTGCACCCCGCTTGGCGTGATGAACCTCCTTGCCGAGTATGGGATCAACCCTGCAGGAAAGCGTGCAGTCGTCATCGGGAGGAGTATCGATGTCGGACGACCGATGGCCGCCCTTCTTCTCAATGCGGATGCAACGGTCACCATCTGCCATTCAAAGACAGAAGATCTTGCCACCGTGACATCCGGTGCAGAGATCCTCGTCTCCGCTATCGGAAAAGCACGGTTCGTCACCCAGGAGATGGTCGGGGATGGGAGCATCGTCATCGACATCGGAACCAACTATGATGAGAACGGGAAGCTCTGCGGCGATGTGGACTTTGACAAGGTCGAGTGGAAGACCGCCGGGATCAGCCCGGTGCCGGGTGGTGTCGGCCCGATGACGATCGCCACCCTGATGGAGAATACCTTCGCCGCCGCACGTCTACGTTCATGCGGACCACTCTGATCGGAAAGGCCGGTATCGGTGGGGAGAACCCGGTCCGGCTGATGGGCGTCATCAACACAAGCCCTGAATCCTTTTTTCATGGATCCTATGTTCCATCCGGGAGCATCCTCAGAAATGCGGAGAAGATGATCGATGAGGGTGCGTCCATCATCGATCTCGGTGCCCGGAGCACGGCACCACAGAGCAGGTCGATCACCGTCGAAGAGGAGTGCAGACGGCTGAAGAGCTCACTTGCCGAGCTGGAGGGGACAGGCATCCCTGTCTCGGTCGATACGATGTATGCGGATGCCCTCGATCTCGCACTCAGGTATGATATCGCCGCAATCAACGACATTCATGGCCTTGCAGATGAACGTTTTGCAGAACGGGCCGCAGAGAGCGGACTTTTGGTCATCGCGATGGCGGCACGGGAGCAGCCCGGTGATCCCCATGGTGCAGACGAGACGATGGCGGCCCTCGCACTCGTCACCGAACGGGCAGAGGCGTATGGGATCAAAGACCTCATCCTTGACCCCGGTATCGGCCGCTGGGTGCCGTCACGGAGATCTGAGCATGACTGGGATCTCTGCCGCCGCTTCTCTGATTTTTTAACCTTCGAACGCCCCCTTCTTGGTGCCATCTCCCGGAAGAGCTTCATCGGTGATCTTCTGGGAAAACCTGCCGAGGAGCGTCTCGCCGGAACACTCGGGCTGACTGCACTGCTCGTGATGGCCGGTGCAGCAATGATCCGGACCCATGATATTGCAGCGACACGCGATGTCATCAGGGTCTGTGAGAAGATGCAGGGAGAGAGATGATGAACAGTTCGTTTTCAGCATATGGGTGCAGAACCGGCCTCATAACGCCGGGGGATGATATCGTGGACCGGATCATCCAATCAGCCCCCGAAGGGATCCGGGATGGGGATATCATTACTATCGCCGAATCGGCACTGGCCACCGCAGAAGGGAGGGTTATCCGGCTCGCGGATGTCACCCCCTCACCCGAGGCACTCCGGTACGGAGAGAGGTATCAGATGGATCCGAGGGTGGCGGAGGTTGTCATCTCCGAGTCCGACGAGATCGTCGGCGGTATCCCCGGATATCTCCTCTGCATCCGAAACGGGACACTCCTCCCCAATGCAGGTGTGGATGGATCAAATGCCCCTGACGGGACGATCATCCCCCTCCCCGCCAATGCAGACGTCTCGGCACGACGAATCCGGCAGGAGATCAGGGACCGGACCGGACGGGAGGTTGCCGTCCTGATCATTGATTCACGAACCCATGCAATGCGGCTTGGGGTCTCGGGGGTTACCATCGGGTGTTCCGGGATGGAGGCGGTGACCGACTGCCGGGGCAAAAACGATCTCTTCGGCAGAACCCTTGAGGTGACCCGGCGGGCCGTCGGAGACTGTATCGCCTCGGCAGCAGAGCTCCTGATGGGCGAGGCGGATGAGTGTATCCCGGTGGTGATCATCCGGGGACTTGAGGAACTCGTCGGAGAAGGGGAGGGGATCGAGACGATCGCCCCGGATGAGTGTCTGTTTATGGGTGCGATGAGGAAATAAGGGTAAATATAGCCCCCCTTTGAGCCAGAATTAACAACCAACCCTTTTTCGTGTCGCGGTATCTTCTTTAAAAAATCTGAACATCAACCATGGTGCGTCCATGTGGCGACACCGCCATCAGATGCATGAGGCAGACTTTCCCGGATATGGATAACCCTCACTTTGTGGATACCAGATCCGAAGACAACAGGCTCAATATCTCCTGACTACTAAACCAGGAATTCTCTCAAAATGATGATCCCTTGTCACAATCTCACCATCATAACAGAGTGCTATTGCGGCGATCAGTTCGTCAAAATCTCCAACAGGCCTGCCATCACCTCTTAATCTTGCAGAAAGCGCTCCAAAGACACCGTACGTCTCCTCTACAATATTCTGGTGCAAAAGATGTTCTGTAATTGCTTCGATCTCTTTTTTGTTCTTCTCAGGAGAGGATGACAGGTATGCACCCCGAAAGAGCTCGAGAATTGTTATTGGTGTGGTTGCAGGAGTCAGACCTTCCTGCTCTATCATTTCCAATACCTTGAGTGCACCGGGTTCGTGGCGAATCAGATCGATGATAAATGAGGTATCAAGTGTCGGCATCAAAGGTGACCTCTCGCATCCTTGCTTTTCTCATATCACGTGAGGCCCGTTCAATCGAGTCTGCAAGCTCCCGATTTGGGCCAAGCTCCTGTAATATCTCGGAGAGCTTCTTCCTGGGAGGAGTAAATTTGAGGATGACGTCCGAGAAACTCATCTTCGTCCCCAGTTTCAGCTGGGAGAGACGCTCATAGGCGTCATCACTGATACTGATGGTTCGGGTACCCATATCTGTGTATGTGTATGTATGTGTATATAAGATCAGGGGTTGAGGGAAGAAATTCACCGCTTCAGGCTTCGATCCCAACCCCCCGGAAAGTTCATCAGCTCCGCGACACCCCGACCCGCCCCTTCTCTTCCGTTACACCAAACCCAAGCGACTCAAGATACTCCCTGCTCTTCCCCCGCCCATGAATCAGGACCTCGACGAGATCCTCCTTCTCATCGATATCGGTCGAGAGGCGGAACGAGTCGATCACCTCCACCGAGAAGCCGCACTCTTTTGCCATGGCGAGATGTTTCCGGAAGCTCGACCCATAATACTGTGCCGTAAAGCAGGCAGGACTTTTTAGGAAGACGACGTTCGTCCCGCCCCCACGCCCCGGAACGATCGCCATATCGGCCTCGGTTGAGAGGATACGCTGGAGTGCACCGGCGGTGACGAGGGGGAGGTCGGCCATGATGATCAGGGCAGGGCAGTGAAACTGCGGAAGTGCCCAGTCGATCGCCTCGTTCAGCCCGTCATTCCTGACGGCGACGAGTGCAGTCTCGCAGGCATACGGGGAGGTGGAGAGGAGGGTTGCGGAACACCCGGTCCGGTTCACTGCGGTGACGACATCCTCAAGCATCGCCCGGGCAAAGCCTTCACGCTCCTCCTGGTTCATCACACAGGAGAGGCGGGTCTTTGGATTGATCGGCTTGAAGGGGATCAGGGCATGAAAGTACATTGATCAGGGTGTACCCACTGAGAGATTAATAGTCATCGAAAGATACCCTCACTCCCACCTATGCGTATACCCGCGTAGCGGGATCGGATGGCCGCCGGAGAGGATCGCCATCTCGGTTGTCACGACACCAATCACGGTGGCATCCACCCCCGGGATCGGGAACCGATTCTCCGGAACCGTTGCAATCAGTTCAAAGTCCCCGCCCCCATAGAGGAAGAGATCGGTTGCTTCTGGCTCAGGTATTCCGGGAATACGCGGGAAGAGGGCGGGGTCAAGGGAGAAGCCGACTCCGGAAGCCCGCGAGAGATCATAGAGTGAAAGGGCAATCCCGTCGGAGAGATCCATCATCGCTGTTGCCCCGCCTTCAGCAAAGGCGATCCCCTCCCTGACACGCGGTATCGGCGTGATGAGATTCTTCCAGAACCTCGGATCACCCTTCAGGCCCGCCTCTGCCGCACCGGGCCGGCCCGTCACGCAGACGAGATCACCGGGGCGGGCACCGGATCGGCGGAGGATCCGATCCCCTGCAACAAACCCGATCGCTGTTGAGACGATCGTCAGCTCTGTATGCCGATCAATATCACCCCCGGCAAGCCGTCCCCCCACCGACCGGCAGCAGGCGGCGGCACCATTGGTGATCCCGGAGAGCCGCTCCGGCCGGTCAAGGCCAACCGCCATCAGGAGATCAGCCGGCTCTGCACCCATCGATGCGATATCAGAGAGAGTCACCGCCGCCGCCATCCATCCGATCTCATAATCGGTCATCCCTGCCGGAAAGTCGGTCGTCTCATGGAGCATATCGGTCGTCATCACAAGGAACCGATCCCCGACTGCGAGGACGGAACAGTCATCCGCCGTCTCCTTCTCACCCACAATCATCCGGATACCATCCAGAAGAGCACGATCATCCACCTTTTCTCACCTCACGTTCCCGTTCAGATCGATACTCCTTAAAGAGTGTCTCGATCGAATCAACCTTCTTCTCACGTTCATACCGCTCCTGCTCCTCCTGCCATACCCTGTACCGATCATCAAGCGCACTCCGCAGACAGATCCCGATCGAGCCCTGCAGACGAAGCCCGAGCCCCTGCTCACCGATGAGGGGTATCCTCATCTCCCGGAAGAGGGAGATGAGATCGGGGGGCAGGACTGAGAGATCGGGGACAACAACCCCGGCGATCTGCACCTCGGCAAGTTCACGGATCGCATTCTTCCCCCACCCGTCCGTCCTCCCAAGATAGATCCAGTCTCCGGGTTTTCTCCCCATCTCAGCATCAAGCCTCCTGATGGCATCGCGGGAGAGGCTCTCAAGCACCTTGAGCGGGACGAGATCCTCACCATCCAGGAGATCGGCATAGGTCCTCATCCGTTCAAGCTGCTTGCGGAGGGTCCGGTTCCTCTTCTCTTCACGCCTCAGATGCCGTTTCTGGTTTTTGATGATCCCTTCAAGCCGGGCAACCTCGCTATCACGCCGGATACGGGCCTTCACCTTCGATCGTTCGTTCTGGAGCGTGCGCCGGAGACGCCTGATCTCATCATCCTTCTTCTGCCCCTCTGCATACAGTTCCGAGACCAGCGAACGGAGCCGGGCGACCATCGCCTCATATTCACGCTCCCTGCCCCGCCGTGCCTCCGACTCCGGCTCCTCCGGGACCTGCGCCTTCGGCTCTTCATCAGCACCGGCTGGAGAGAGATCCGAGAGCGCCTGTTCAAGGGATCGCCCCCTGATCACCCGGGCACGGATCTCATCGAGTGCGACACCGGAGGGGATCCGTTTAGAGAGGCTCGCAAATTTGTTTTTATAATGCCGGTATGCGACCATCGCAGCCGCATAGGCATCCCGTTCATGGTCGTTTTCGTACTGTATTGAGCCGGCAAGCTCAAACTTCTCAGGGACCGGCATATCACTCCGTGGCAGAAACGGGACCGCATTGAATGAACGCCGGATCTTCTCGACCGTCCCCGGCATCTCCTTCTTATCCGAGGCGATGATCAGGGGCCGGCCATGCTCAGTGATGAGAGAGATGACATCTGCGATGGAGGTGAGCCGGGAGCTGGAGAGATGAACGAGTTCACCATCAAGGTTCAGGAGCGCAACCGCCATCGTCGTTCCGGGATCGATCCCGGCGATGAGATACCGGGGTTTCCCGCTCTGCGGGATGAACCGGATTCGTTCAAGCCGTGGCTGTGAGACATTCACCTGCACATCAGAGCCCCGGAGATTCCTGACCGGCACATGGGCTCTCGGGGCAGAGACAACGAAGATGACCCTGGAGTACCCCCCGAATGCCCGGAACTCCTTCATCTCATACTTCAGACCGGCATCGAGCAGGGTCATCTCGATCTCACGGGCCTTCGTCCGGACCGCCCCGTGGATCTTCCGGGTGTATCGGTTCTGGCTCCATCCGCCCTTTCCAGGAGATCTGCCCCGCGAGACGGTGATGAGGCAGGTATCTGCAAACGCCTCTACGCGGCATCCCGCACCGAGTGCAGCGACCTTCGCCGACGTCCTCGCTTCTGCATAGGGATCGAACCGGTTAAAGGTGATATTATATCTCCCTGCAACCTGGGCGAGGCTCTCCCGGTGATCACCACCCCCGGTCACCTGGATGAGATCGGTCTTTGGAGGGAGGGACTGGAGGAAGGTATAGAGCTCCTTGGTATCTGCCGCTACCTCCTGCAGGCTGTCAACGGCAAGGATATCCGGCTCTTCTGCCTCGAGGATCCTGATGAGCCGAAAGAGGGAGACCTCCGTCTCAGAGGCGATCTCATCGTCGATGATCCGGCATAGGGCAAATAGTGGCCTTTTTGACCGTGACCGGACCGACCCTTTGACGATATCGATCCCATAGACACGCATGGTATCACCCGGTCACCTGATCGAGTGCGTCACTGACCTGGAGTGCCATGCGGTACTTCCGGTTGAAGAAATCCACGATGGTTGTAACATCATGAAGGAGAATCTCATCTGCATTCGGATGCGTCACAGATACCCACTGCGGCCAGTCGATGATCCAGCAGTGGTCCTCATTGACCATCACATTATACTCGGAGAAGTCGGCATGGATGATCCCAAGGGCATAGATCTTCTTCATCTCCTCCATCAGTTCTTCAAGGATGTACTTTGGATCCTCAAGGGTACACTGGTTGAGATTGACCCCCGGCACGTATGACATCGCGATGGTATGGCGGCTCCGGTCAATCGGGACGGGGACCCGGACCTTGCCGTTGAGGCGGAGGAGGGCTTCATACTCCTGCTCGGCAGAGTGGGCTGAGGCGAAGATCCAGGGGCAGTGGCCATCCTTATTCATATACTCCCGGTTCAACCGGACCGACTGGAATGACTGCTGGCCGACCCGGTGAAACTTGAGGACGATGACACCAAGACCGAGTGCCTCAAAGACCTCGGACTCCTTCCCGACACCGATGAGTGAGCCGAGGGCGGAGATGCTCCCCCGTTTCGTCAGGGTATGGAGGGCAAGGGCATCATACCCATTGAAGAGGAGGGAATACCCCGGGTATGGGGCACCTTCATAACGGACGAGATCTTTCTGAAGCAGTTCCCCGAGACGGTATTCAAGTTCGTTCTTCGAGAGACGGGTGACCCGTTTGAGATCATCGAACGGGACCCAGGCATACCGTTTCATCAGCCGTTCAATGGCAAAGAGGATCGTGTACTCATATTTATGGAGGTCCCGTACCGTATCGGCTGAAGGGGGCATTGTCTCTACTCTTGGATCGGATAGATGAAAAATATCATTGTGGTTTCTTACCGCTATACCGACGGACCAGATCAACCGCCATCGGATAGGTCTCATCAGTACAGCAGATAAGTACCGGATTGATGAGGGCCTTCCGGGCAATATAGATCTTCTTCTCCTGCGGAATGAGCTGAACAGACTTCACCTCTTTCCAGCGGATCCCGCCGGATGCCTGGCCCCTGGCGATGAGCCCGGCTCCGGCAACAGTGGCATTGCCGGAGAGTAAGCCGAGGACGGCCATCGCATCTGTCATCTTCTCAGCACTCTTTCCAGGAAGATAGGCTGCCCCGTCCTTATCTATGATGAACCGATAGACATTACCCCCTTTTGTCACGACATGGAGAAGTGCAGTGGCCAGGAAAATAAGAAGGAGCAGAAACCCCGTCATCACGACCCCGACCACCAGATAGTCAACAACAGATGCCGGTGTCGGACTTGCCAGCTCGATTCCGACCAGAAGCATAGTGAGAAAAAGGCCGGCAATCGCAATTCCAAGGAGAATATGCCGAATTTCAGTCTTCCCGATAAATGGCATCTTTGCATCCCACTCCAACCTGTCCGGGGAGGAATCAGTTTCCATAGCATCATATTATCAGATGATGAGATACAGTTTTCTACCAGGATTGGTGAAGAGGAATGACCAATAGACCATCAGAGAGGGTCACATGTACAAAGTGCCATCATCCGGCGATCATCAGCCAGCGGTACTCAGGCCTTCACCTCTGCCGGGAGCATTTCATCCGCGACCTGGAGGGGAAGGCGAAACGGGATATCCGCAAGAACCGGTGGCTCCGGCCGAATGACCGGATCGGGGTAGCCATCAGCGGGGGGGCAGCATCCGCCGCCGCCCTCACGCTCCTCCTGAAACTGACCGGGGAGCGGCGGGACCTCAGCATAACCGCCCTCCATATCGATGAAGGGGATGCAGATGCAACAGAGAGAGTACAACGACTGGCTGGCGGTCTTGAGATCTCTATCGGCCGCCGTGATCCATCCAGGCATCTGAGGGAGGATATCCGATCGCTTGCAGAAGGATGTACCGCTGTCGTCACCGGAGAGACCCTCGATGAAGAGGCTGCACGGGTCATGAAAGCCTTCGTCTCCGGAGAGATCGCACCACTCACCCATTCTGATGAATTCGGACTGATCCGATGGATATCCCCGTTTCTCCTGATCAGGGAGGAGGAGGTGCGCCTCTATGCCAGCCTTCATCATGATGAGATATTCCCCGATGAACCTGATATCGAGGATCTGGCAGGGAGCATCAGGAGCATACTCAGAGACTATACCGATCGCCACCCATCCACCCTGTATGCAGTTACCAATCTTGGCGGGCAGATCAGGGGGGCTGCCAGAGATCCCAAAGAATAGTAACAGAGGAGAACAAACCCCTGATCATCATGCAGTGTGATATCGGCTGTGAAAAGACCCGGATAGAGAACCTCATCCGCCAGGCGATCTGGTCGGCGGGGGCAGAAGGGGTCGTCGTCGGGGTATCGGGGGGGATCGACTCTGCGGTGGTGGCGGCCCTCGCCTGTGGCTCCCTTGGGAGCGAACGGGTCTCTGCCTTCTTTCTCCCGTCGGCAACGACACCCTCGGCAGATGAAGAGGATGTCAGAAGGCTCTGCCGGGATCTCTCCATCGATCTTGGGATCATCCCTATCGATGGGATCATCGGGGCATACCGCCGGATGGACGGGTTCGTTGAGGACCCCCCCCTCGTCGGCAACCTGATGGCACGGACCCGGATGGCGATCCTCTACTACCACGCAAACCTGAGCAACCGGCTCGTCATCGGAACCTCAAACAGGACCGAGTATCTCATCGGATACTGCACCAAATGGGGAGATAATGCAGCAGATCTCCAGCCGATCCTCCATCTCTCCAAACAGGATGTCTATCTCCTCGGTGAAGAGCTTCGGATACCTGGGACCATCATGAAGAAAGTACCCTCGGCAGGCCTCTGGGAAGGCCAGAGCGATGAAAAAGAGCTTGGAATTACCTATCCGGTCCTTGATGCCACCCTTGCACTCCTCGAAGCGAACGGCTGGAAGGCCGAAGATGAGATCCAGGAGAAAGTACTCGATATGGTGAAGAGGAGTGTCCACAAGAGGATGCCCGCGATCAGCCTCGCAGGCAGTTCTCCCAGATATGGGTGAAGGCTTCGGGGGAGTTCATGAGATCCGCGATGAGCGGATCCCTGATGAGATCGTAGAGCGGGACCTCACGCACCACACCAACCTCCGGGTGATCCACCGCTTCATGGAAACGGAGGTCCGCAACCCGTGTGTAGAGGGGATTTTTCCGGAACTGGCCATCATCAGTCTCATAATATGCTGCACCGCGGTATGCCCTGAAAAAAGCATAGTCACTCTCAAAGTTTCGTGAGACAATATTTGCCATCACCAGCGGGTCTTCTCCGGGATTGATCGTCACATGCCCAAACCCTGGCGGGATCAGGATTTTATCACCTGTTGTTGCGGGATGGAGGACCACATCAGTGAGATCCTGTGACTGAAGAAGGAAGTGGGCCTTCCCGGAGAGGACCTCATATACCTCAGGATACGAAAGCCCGCCCGGACTCTCGGGATGGTAATGGCCTTTCGTCTTGATAAATTCGCCACAGACCGATCCCGGCGTGATGACGGTGATATCGTAGCGGATACCTCCCTCTCTGAGTATGGCATGGTCGTCATCGGTCAGTGCCAGATCCCGGTACATATAGTACAGCGGACCCTGCTGCTCGCAGGCGGGATATGCGAGAACCTCCCGCATATCCTCAACCGTCCTGACCTCCGGCTCAGGCAGTACTCCCTTCCAAATATCCATCACTTCTTCTTTTGCCTGCTGAATATATAATAGCCGGCACCGATCAGAAGAGCGGCGACTGCGAGAAGGAGAACCGGGCTTGTGGCGTATGCAGTAACCCCTTTCCGCTCACTGAGCATCACCTCAGCCTTCATCGTATCAGATATAACGGTATTATCAAGGGCATCACGGTACCGGATCTCGGTATCGAGGCCATATGCCTTCACCGTTGCACCACGATCAACAGTGACGCTGTATCGTGCGACAGCCGATTCGCCCGGACCGATATCACCAAGGTATGCGGTATCATCCGAGCTTGTGAAGGGATCAACCGCACTTATCCGGGACTGGGCGCGGTATGCGGTGGTATCCCCCACATTCATATAGGTGACCTCAATGATATTCCGATCACCGGGGGAGAGATCAGCCCTGACCTGGGTGACAACAAGATCTACCTTCCCTCCGACAGGAATACCAACAGTCCGCCGCTCAGTGGAGCGTACTGTCCCCTCATCATCCTCATACTCGAGGTAGACCTGGAGGGGGTATGTTGCGGCCTCGGCATCGCGGGAGACCGAGACTTTGAACCGGCAGTCAATAATCTCTCCTGATGGGAAATCGCCGATATAGACCGCAGCATCGGTCGGAATGATGGGAGAGGTTCCTGAACGTACAATCTTTGCGACTGCGCTGGTTGCATCGACCGAACCGGCATTTTTCAGTGAGAGCGTCAGGTATCCTTCCGTCCCGACATTCACCTCATCAATCGAGATGGCCGGGACCTCGAGGATGGCTTCTGAGCGGATCCTGATCGGGACCTGCACCGTCTTTCTCCGATCATTCTGCCAGAAATACCGGAGAGCATCAGATCCATACTGTTCGACATTGGTCAGCTCATCATAGACGAGATCAAGATCCATCATGTAGCTGCCTGCCACCGCATATTGATCGATCTTTACGGTGTAGGTCACCGTCTTTGCAGTACCCCCATGAATATCGCCGATACGCTGCGTATCAGTCTTCACTGTCAACGGGGCCTCCCCGGGAGCGAGGTCTGCCGAGACCCGGTATGCCGTCGTTGTCAGCTCATCCCGGGAGATGAGATCAGACCTGAGAATCTTGAGATCGATCTTGCCGGTATTCTCGATGACGATCGTAAGCGGAACCTCGTCGCCTGGAGAAAATTCATTTACTCCAAGGACCGATGCAGAGATAACCGGCGGCCCGCTGATGAATTTGACACCCATTGCCATCACCGGAGCTGCCAGCAGAGACGAGGTGATAACGGCTATGGCAAGGAGTGCCACAATCGTACCTCCCGGTTTTTCACTTTTTGTTGTCATGATTATAACAACATTTATCCCATACAGATATAAAACCATAGGCTATGGCAGAACCCTCAGATGATACAGCACATCTCATCGATCATCTCCGCGGACTTGGGCTGACACGATATGAAGCCCTCGTCTATATCGGGCTCCTCTATCGGGACGGGGCAACCGCAACAGAGATCCATGAACTCTCCGGGGTGCCGAGGGCATCGGTCTACCCGGTGATCGAGAAGCTGATCGGCAGGAAGATGGTCGATATCGCCCATACCAGCCCCCGCAGATACCGGGCCGTGCCGCCGGGAGAGGCGGTTGCAAACCTGATGGCAGCAATCGAGGATCAGGCTGATTCGGCGAGAGCCGAGATGGAAGATATCTACAGCCGGAGAAACCAGTCTTCTGATGTGAAGCAGGAGTTGATCTGGACGGTCTATGGGAGTGAGAATATCATCTCAAAAGTCCGCGAGATCATCCCGTCGATCGAGGAGAAGGTCGAGGTCTTTGCGACAAAGACCTTCATCGCTATTCCGGGTGTAAAAAAGCTCCTCAAAGCGGTCGGTGAACGTGAGGATATCTCCCTTGATATCATCACCGAGCGGTGGGACGGGGAGATTGCACGGAATATGCATATCGGCCTCTTCGATATCGGTGAGGAGGATAAAAATCCTGCGATTCAGGGGTTTATCGCCGGCATCTGTATCGTTGATCGGAGGTATGTGATCATGGTCATGGGAACATCTGAAGAGGATGTCACCGCACTCATCTCAGGGTCCCCCGGATTTATCGAGTTCTTCTCCCGGTACTGGAACTTCATCAATCACGAGGTCGCAACCAGGCTCTCCTGATATCAGAAGAAGGAGATGGGATCCATCTCCCTGATATCCATCAGCCCCTTCATCGCCCGTGTTGTGATGGAGTGGCCCTCCTCTTTCATCACGGCAAACGGGTTCGTCCCCCCTATTGCGACGACACCAAGATACTGCGGGCTGACGGAGACGCCAAGAAGAGGGGTATTGGGCATCCCCATCTCGAGAACACCGGATATGTGGCCAGTGGTGAGATCGTCGAGGACCGAGTTTAAAAGATTCTCAGCCTCCATATGGCACTCCCTGATATTCCCGAGGATACGGCCGTTCCCATCCTTCATCACATGATTCACCGAGGTGATATCCTGGGATGCAAGCACCTGCAGGGGATCGATCGTCGTTGACTCATAGAGGATCATATGGGTAAACCGCCGGGGAAGGTTTTCAAGAATTTCAATGATACCGCCGCCGATCAGGTTAACCGGAATGCCACGCCTGAGAAAGATACCATCCAGGGTGATGCTGCAGACGGTGCAGATGCCAAGCATCCCCGGAGGGATGGTATGCCCATGGATTGAGTCGCCGGGCTCGACGAACCGGACCATGTCACTGACCGTTATCCCGGCAGCAGAGACCCTCTTCAGTGTTTTAATAACATATTCACGTTCATCGACGGGAACAAGAAAGAGGTTATAGACGATGGCACCCTCATTTTCAAGCGGGTCATATGTCACCTGCATAGAGAACTCATCAATGGCGTGGTGTATGAACTTCAGAGGGGATACCATGACATATAAATCGATTCCCGTTGAATAAAACCCTTCGTACCTGGTGACGGGAATCGAAATATTGTTCTTGACGGAGACACTCTAATGGGTATGGATGATTCAGTGAGGAGGCGTGCTGTCCATGAGATCCGCCGGATCCTTGAGACCGCTGGATATGATATTGAAGAAGAGGGGGAACCCTTCGACTTCTCCGCACTTGCAGGAAGGGAGTGTATTCTCACCCTATGCACCAATGATCCGGCCATCGCCCGGCGGTTTGATCATACACAATATAATCTTGATGATGACGGTGAAAAGATCCCCTGTAAGAAGCTGATCTTCAGCAACAATCCTGAGATACACCCGGAGGAGGGAGTTCTCTGGCAGAACCGGGATCTTGCACGGTATGCCGGAGAAGCGGCGGTCGCACGGGTTTCGGGGGAGAGACTCACCATCTCCTGGAAGAAGGCACCCGGCAGGGAAGGAATGAAACCACATCATGCAGGCCATGCCCCACCTCCCGGACGGATCAGGGCGCTTCCAATCCGGGTGACTGCAGACGAGGCGATGAGAATATCCGGCCAGAACAATCCTGCACGCCTCCGCCTGATCCCGATCTGGGTCTATGATTACGCATGCAAAGGTGACGCCTCGTACAAAGGAAAACATATCACCTTTGATGCAAACGGAACCGGGGCCATCAGCGCGGTCAATGGCCTTCCCCAGGATCTCGAGTCCGAGGCGATCAGCGAGATGGCGATCCCCGACGATGCCGAGATGGTCAGACCATCCATCCTTCAGAAAGAGGCAGAGGAGAAGATCCTGACGCACTTAATCGGAGCGCTCTCAAAGAGGGTCAGGATCAAGACGGAGAGCGGGGATGCAATCTTCTCGGAAGAGAAGACCTTCAGGCCACCGCGCGACCAGATTGAACGGACGATTCAGCTCACCTATATCCCGATCTGGCAGATCCGCGGGAAGCATATCGTCGAGGTGAACGCATTCACCGGAGAGATCCTCTCCGAACCGATGGACGAAGGGGTCGAGCTCCTCTAGGAGTGATGCTCTGTGATACTGGTTCTTGGTGGAGGTCCCGCCGGCAGGATGGCTGCGATCCAGGCGGCACGGTCAGGGGGGGAGGTGACCCTTGTTGAGCGGAGGAGCCTCGGCGGCCAGTGTCTCCATGACGGCTGCATGCAGATCTGTGGACTGAATGATATTGCCCGGATGATCAGGTCTGCGGAACAGGCGGCTTCGCTGGGGCTGACGAACGGGGCTCCCACCGTCAACTTCAGGAAGGTTATGGACGGTCTCTCAGCAATTCAGGGGAAGATCGCAGGTATTCTTGAGGAGGAGACCAGGGAAGCGGGTGTCAGGATCATCCATGGTGGAGAAGGGGCCGTCAGGGGGGGCAAGGCCTACATCAACGGCGAGGAGACGGCGTTTGACCGGCTCATCATCGCAACCGGATCAAGGCCGGCCATCCCTGATATTCCGGGCATTACCCTCAGGGGCGTCTACACTCCTCATACCCTCAAAGAGATGAAAGAACTGCCCGGGAAGATCGCCATCATCGGGGGCGGGGTGATGGCGGCTGAGTTTGGCTATATCTTCTCGGCATTCGGGTGTGAGACCCACATCCTCAGCAGAAGTTCTCTTCTCCACCAGATACCGGACCGTCTCCGCAAAGAGGCGATGAAAGAACTCAATAGGATCACACTCCATGAATTTTCAGCGATCACAGCGATCACCGGGGATGACGGGGTCACCGGCATCTCGTATAACGGAAGTACGCTTGCCGTCGATTGCGTTCTGATAGCCGCAGGACTCTCCCCCAACACGGCAATGATCGAAGGGGTGGCGAAGGGACCGCTGGGCGAGATCCTGGTCGATGAGAGGTTTGAGACGAGCGTTCCGGGCATCTTTGCCTGTGGAGATATCATCGGCGAGCCCTGCCTCACCCCGATTGCACGGCTCCGGGGGACGGCAGCCTCAGGTGGCGGCGCATCATCTCCTGATATAACCCATGCCCCCCGCTCGATGAGCCTCGGGTATGAATACACCTGGTATGACTCCGGGGAGGAGGGGGGGACCAGTATCCACTTCCCCGGACCTGCCGGGCCCGGTACCTTCTGGTCGGTGCCGGACCGGAAGACCGGGGTTGCCTCTATCAGGGTGAATGCAGATGACGGCAGGATCCTCGGATTTGCGGAAGCCTCGCCGGTCGCCGGCGTGATGGCGATGTATCTCGCCTACCTTGCACAAGAGGGGGAGACGGTCGGCGATCTCAGCCGCCTCATCGAGGTGCACCCGACATCAGACGGGATGTACTCGCTCATTAAATATACCGCCGCCTATCTGAAGAGCCGGTAGGACTCGAATTTCCGGGGGAGGACGAGTTCGGTATAAACCCGCTCAAAGTACCGATCCGTCATCCCTGCGATGAAGTCCCGGACTGCACCGGCAGAGGATATCTCATTTTTGTAGTATTCGGAGAGCCAGGGGGTATCGAGATAGTCGGTGAAGATGCGGGAGCCTGCCCGGTCCTCTTCAAGATCCTCTTTCAGTGCGTCATAGACGGTCTGAAACATCTTCAAAATGATTGCATCCTGGCCTCGTGTCATCTCATGCTCATAGATATGCCTGTAGTTGAAGGTCTTCAGGCCGTTTAAGGCAGATCCGATATCATCGGAGAAGCCGATGAGGCACTCCTCTCCGGTCCGGCTCGTCTCCATCAGATCGATTGTCAGGGTATTGATGATATCCCGTTCGGTGTCGCCGAGCTCGTCCCTGATCTCTTCCGGCAGATCGGAGAAGCCATCGATGAGACCGACTTCGGCTGCATCCCGGAGATCCCGGGCGATATAGGCGATGGTATCAGAGAACCGGACGACGCACCCCTCGGGCGTGGCGGGGATGGCCGGGTGATCTCCAAGGACTGCATTGATTTTGTTTTCGAATTGCAGGAAGGGATCGTCCCCATCTATCGGGAGGGGGACGAGCCTGGTTGCCCTGGATTCCCCGTCATGGCAGAGGATCCCATCAAGGACCTGGAGGGTCAGGTTGAGATCCTCTATCTCGTCGAGGAACCGGACCCCCTGGATATTGTGGCGGAACCGCCCGATCCCTTCCCGCCTGCAGATGGTATCGAGGCACGACTCCCCGAAATGCCCAAACGGGATATGGCCGATGTCATGGCCAAGGGCGATCGCCTCGATGAGATCCTCGTTCAGCCGGAGTGAGCGGCCGACGGTCCGGGCGATCTTTGAGACGAGCTGGACATGAAGGACCCGGTGGGTGATATGATCGTTCTCCAGGAGGGAGAAGACCTGGGTCTTGTCGATATACCGTGCATAGGCACGTGAATGGAGGATGCGGTCGCTGTCGCGGGAGTAGGGGGCACGGAGATCAGGTGCCTCTTCGACCCTCCTTCTGATGGCGTCGCTGCTCTTTGTTGCGGCAGGGGCAAAGAGTGCTTCGCGCTCCCCAAGATAGTCCCATGTTGCATCACGGAGGTTCTCTGATGGATTCATCCCAAGGAGAGATCACCCGGAGAGGTAATCAGGGTGCCGATGATCGACAGATACATGTACCTCAGGCGATAAGGGTTCACTGGTGGCGACGATGCGACAGGATGATGAGATGGAGATAGTCCAGAGGAAGATCCTCCGGGAAGAGCGGAGTATCCAGATCATCATCAGCCAGCTGACCCATGTGAGCATCCCGTACCGGATCAAGGCAGCAACGGAACTGGGGAAGATCCATCATCCGGTGGCAGTCACCGCCCTCATCAGGGCGCTCCATGACGAGGAGAGCGATGTTGTCCACGTTGTGGTCAGGTCACTTGGTGCAATAGGAGATCTGACCGCTGTCGATCCGCTCATTGAACGGCTTGCTGGTGCGGATCGATGGATCCGAAGAGGAATTGCCCATGCACTCGGTGAGATCCGGGATCCCCGTGCAGTTCAGACCCTTATTATCCTGCTTGATGATGAGCGGGGCGAGGTCCGGGCAGCGGCGGCAGAGGCACTCGGAAAGATCGGGGATCCCTCGGTTGCCGCGAAGATCCGGACACTTCTTGATGACGAGAAGGATATCGTGCAGGATGCCGCCTGGGAGGCCCTTAGGGCGATATCCGAACGGACGGAGGGGTAGATCAGGGTACCCGCCGTGCCTTCTTCCTGACGACATCCGCCTCATCTGCCGATACAACCCTGAGGAGGAAGGTGCCGTGGCAGGGTTTTGTGTACGGGAGGATGACGGCATCGCCGTCAAGTGCGAGGGGGATGGGGGGAACTCCGATCATCGCCTTCTCAAAGAGGCGGAATCCGGGATCGACATAATAAATGTCCTTAAAATTCTTCTGGATATACTCGCGGCATTCCTTGAAGGAGGCCATCCTGAGGATGATATCATAGCCGAGATCCTCTACGCAGCCCATCCCATCACCTCATCCAGTTTTCGCCGGAGTTTTCCGGGATTATGTATTGCGACATCGACGACCGGGTCACAGGGAAAATCGATCTCCGCAGCAAGTTCTTCTGCTTCCCGTCCAAAGACGAGGGCGATGAACCGCCCCTCGAAGAGATACCGGATGGATGCTGCATACGAGAGGCCGGCATCATTGTGAATGCAGACCATACAGAGGTCCGGAGTCCGTTCTTTGGCAGATAGCTCATCGATACACTTCTCAAGATCCATCATCTTCCGGGTATAGACCCTCTTGGGATCCGAGACACGGAGCAGGTTGAGGACTGCCCCGTTTCCGGCGATGGTGAGATCCCATCCGTCGTCATTGAACCGGTCTGCTGCATAGAGGGCGAGAGCCTGCTGGACCGGGATCTCGGGGCACCCGAGCATGATGAGTGCCTCCTTCTGCTGTCTGATCATCTGTTGATGCTTATGTCTCTTTCATGGATAAACAATTCTGATCGCGAGCCGGTCCGGTTAAGATTGATGCTGATCAACTATTCTTTCAATGCAGGTCATACTCCCTGACAGGAGCGTCCGGGTGCTCCCCCCTGATCCGGTGCGGATCGAGGATCTCGTCATCTCTCTTGGTTTTCTCCCGACCGGGGTGATCGTCACCCGAAACGGCATCATCGTTCCTGAGGATGAAGAGGCGGGCGGCGACGATGAACTCAGGATCATCCGGGTCTCCCATGGCGGGTAGCGGCTGTTCCCTCTGTGAGAGGCCGGCGGTCATCCGGCTCTTCGATCCCGAGCGGCGGCTCTGTGCCGATCATCTCCTCGCCGACTGTGCGGAGCGGGTCGATGATGCTCTTAAAGGGCGGATCGCCCCGGGAGATCGTGTTGCCGTCGGCCTGTCGGGGGGCAAGGACAGCAGGCTCCTGCTGATCCTGCTGCACCGGCTGCTTGCATCCTCAGAAGGGGTGCATCTTGTTGCAATCACGATTGATGAAGGGATCGCGGGATACCGGGAGGAGACGATGGAGGCGGCGGCGGAGCTTACGTCACGCCTCGGGGTTGAGCACCGGGTCCTATCATTTTCCGATCTTTTTGGAGCTGACCTTGACGCACTGCTGACCAACCGGGTTGAGCAGGGCTGCACTGTCTGCGGTGTGCTCCGGCGGCGGGCGCTTGAGGTGGGGGCGGCAGATGCGGATGCAACAGTGATCGCAACCGGCCATAATCTCGATGATGAGGCGCAGTCTGTCCTGATGAACCTCCTGCGTGGCGATCTTCCCCGGATGGTCCTTGATACCTCCGGCGGTCTCCCGGAGTGCTTCATCCCGAGGATCAAGCCGCTTTCGGTCCTCTCCGAGAAGGAGATCACCGTCTGCCTGATGATGATGGGGGAGTTTGTTGATCTCCCGGAATGTCCGTATGCAGGAGGGGCACTACGGGGGGAGGTCAGGGAGATCCTCGCTGATCTCGAGTTTATGTATCCTGGGACGATGCGGCGGCTGATCTCCTCCCGGGACCAGGTGCGGGATATCGTCGGGATGATGCCGAGGCAGGGGGAGATACAGCGGTGCCTCCGGTGCGGGGGGACTGCCAGCGGGGAGATCTGTTCGGTCTGCCGGGTGCTTGGGAGAACAGATATATCTTCCGGAACAATGATCGATGAGAGGGATACTGATGGTAACGACGGGTGAGCTGGAACGGTACAAACGCCAGATCCTCCTCTTCGGGGAGGATGGCCAGGAGCGGCTGAAGGAGGCGACGATCTTCATTGCAGGTGCAGGCGGGCTTGGGTCGCCGATATCACTCTATCTTGCTGCCGCCGGAGTGGGGAGGCTGATCATCGTCGATAATGATGATGTCGATCTGACCAACCTGAACCGGCAGATTCTCCATGGAGATTCTTCTGTCGGGGAGAGGAAGACCGATTCGGCTGCCCGGAGGCTGCGGGATCTGAATGCTGATATTGAGGTTGTCCCCATCGATCGCTGGATGGACGAGGAGAGTATCGGCGAGCTTATTCTGGGAGCAGACGGGATCGTTGATGCGATGGATAACTTTCCGACCCGGTACCTTCTGAACAAGGCTGCGCATAAGGAGGAGATTCCGTTCTTCCATGGCGGGATACGCGGCTTCTATGGCCAGGCAACAACGGTCGTGCCGGGGAAGACTGCCTGTTTCGCCTGCATCTTCCCCCATACACCGCCGGAAGAGGTGATCCCGGTCGTCGGGGTGACGGCGGGCTTCATCGGGATGGTGCAGGCAAATGAAGTGATAAAATACCTTCTCGGAACCGGGGAACTGCTCACAAATCGCCTCCTCCTCTGGGATGGGATGCGATCCGAGGTCGATACGATTCCAATTGACAAAAATCCGGATTGTCCGGTCTGCGGGAGATAATGGGAAGGATCTCAGAATCCTTCCATCAGAAGATACTCTTCCGCTTTTTCAAGTTCTTCAGGGAGAAAGACGGTGAACGAAGACCGCATTCCGGCAGGTTCCGGAGAAACCACTGCTGAAGTACCGTCATTGGTAAGGACACGATCGATGAGATCCCGCTGCTCGAGATGGATGGTATACCAGGGAGTCTCCGTTGAGAAGACAGCTTCCTTGAGTGGGATGAGCGTCCCTTCCTCGAGCAGGAAGAGATCGCTCGTGGCTGCATCATAACGGAGACTCCCGGACTGGCTCTCTGCAAGGATGAAGAGACCCTCCTCACCCATTGAGATGGTATCAAAAGGGAGATCCTGTATTCCACCGAGGAGCCTGAGCGGATGTTCCCCTGAGAGGCCGGGTTGTACATGATCGGTCCACCATAGTGAGAGTTCGCCAGGCAGATACCGGACCTGATAGAATGAGTATCCCCCTGAAGATTCTGCAGAATAGTCTATCTGGATCGACCCGACCGATCCCCCTGAATCAAGCGTGATCCTGCATTGGTCAAGGAGTGCGGTTCGATCGTCGATCCCTGTCGTTTCAACGATATGCTCCCAGAGGGCGGGAAGAGGGAGGGCAACTCCATTCGAAGGGAGAATGTAGGGCTCGATCTGGTGAGAGGGGGCATCACTGGTCATGCACCCTGCAGAAAAGAGAGAGAGGGAGAGGGCAGCGATCAGGATGGAGAGTCCGGTCTTCGATCTCATGATGAATGAGATGGGATGTTTCTCCCACTTAATTATATTTATTTTTCTTACCATCTCAGAAGATGTTCAGGACGCAAGGTGTCCTTTATCCGGATACTGACCTCTGTAATGGGCAGGTTCATGAGAGCTCAGGGCGATGGTACTCCACACGAGGGAGATGGATGACAGAATACCAGGATGAACATATTATCGAGGCTATCGGCCGGGCGCGTATTGTGGTCAGAGACGGTGAGGTGATCGAGGTCGGCGAGCCGATGATCCGGGACTGCCCGCTTGCAAAGCGATTCGCCTATCCGATCCCGGAGATGAGCAGAGAGCATATTGCAGAGAATATACGCCACCGTATCCGGGCATTCGGGATGTGCACCCCTGACCGGCAGGTGGAGGATGACCGTGAGTTCGTCGGGTTTGGTGCGTCCGAGATCATCAGCTTCGGAATGAAAGCCGGCATCCTTGATGCCGCGGTCCTTGCCTGCGACGGTGCCGGGACGGTCATCGTAACGAAACCATCGATGGTGCAGGGGATCGGCGGTCGGATGTCAGGACTGGTCCGGACGGTTCCGTATCCGTCGGTGATCGAGCGGATCGAGGAGGGGGGCGGTATCGTCCTCGATCACAATGGAGCAACGATGGACCAGGTGGAAGGGGCCGCCCGTGCGGTTGCGGAGGGGTTTGCCCATATCGCGGTGACGGTCGCACTCCCGGATGATGCAGAGACGATCCGGGGATTGTTCCCTGATATCCTGATCATCGGGGTCCATGTCACCGGCCTCTCGGAAGCAGAGGCGGAGATGCTCGCTTCCGCATCAGATATTGTCACCGCATGTGCATCCGGTTCAATTCGGCGGATTGCCGGGGAGAGGGCGCTCCTCCAGGCAGGGGTCTCGGTTCCGGTCTTTGCGATGACGAAGCGGGGAAAAGAGCTGTTGATCGAGAAGATCCGGCAGTCTGATGAACAGGTCCTGATCAAGCCAACCAAACTTCCGGCGACCGGCGGGACGCTGCCAGAGCCGTTGGTCTGAGGGAGCCTGTCACTGAGCAATACTTATTTGCCATCATACAACGAAGAAAAATTATATGAAATTCAATTGCCTGATTGAAAAAGATGAGGATGGGTATTATCATGCCTCTATCCCCTCTCTGCCAGGGTGTTTCACCCAGGCAAAGACCTATGAGGAATTACTCCACCGATTGCATGAGGCGATAACCCTCTATCTGGAAGTCAACGAAACACCTGATCCTGATGAGATAAGAGAATTCGTGGGGGTTCAGGCTATTGAGGTTGAGACCTGCTAAAGCCGAAAAAATTCTCCGTATTCTTGAGGAGCAGGGCTTTGTTAGTATTCGGCAAAAGGGTAGCCATGTGGTTATGAAACATGCTGATGGAAGAAGTATTGTCATCCCTGACCATCAGGGAGAAGAACTTGGAACAGGAATAATCCGTTCGATCATTCGTCAGGCAGGCCTGACACGTGAAGAATTTATAAAATATATAAATAAAAAATAATAATAATATTTACTTTTTTAAGTATGCTGTTCACCTATATATCCTATTCCGGAACCTGATCAGCTCTTCACAGAACTCCCCGAGGTACTCATCCATCGAGAGGGAGCCTTCCTGGAAGGCACAGTCTCCCTGCTCGACGATCAGATTGATGACATCAGTTGTCGGGAGGATGAGGTCGATTTCGACACCGGCCTGCTCTGCCCCCCGGATGAACGCCTCCCGGAAGATCCCGAGGCAGTAGGCGATCCGGTATCGGTAGAGGTGGCGTGTCTTCTCCAGGTACCCGGCGACCCGGTCGGTCTCTATCCGGAGAAAGTCGTCAAGGACCTTCTGGTCTTTGCATTTGCCGAGCATGTACTTGTAATGGGCGTAGGGGTACATCTCCTCGAGTTCGGATGGCACGATCCCGCAGGTTCCAAAGACGACGATATGATACTGATCATCAGAAAAGACCTGTGAGATGACCATTTTGATCAGCTGGTGGCTCGGGCTTGCGCTGTAGGGTTTCCGCATCGCACAGGGGATGAAGATCCCGATATCCTTTGGCTCGACAGCATACTCATTGAGGATATACTGGTGAGACTCCTCAAACTCCGGGAGGTAGAAGGGGGGGTCGGTGAGGAGGGGCTTCTCGGATGGGGGGTTGTTGTCGCCCATGGTTGTCAGGTAGATGTTGGTTGCAGAGGGGGATGAAGGATGCGGGTTGCCCACAAAGAAGTATCGGTTAGAATGTTCTGTATACTGTCCTTCAAGGTCCCGTTCTGCTGGTAGGGATGAGGAAAAGAAGGCTTATTGAGCCTTAAGCAGTATTGATCAATAAAATGAAATCCTATATCCTGAATCTTCAGGATTTAAGCGGCCTTTTGAAATAATGCCAGATCCAGACAACATCAACCAGCTCCCACCCCTGCTGACCATACTCATTGAGTATCCTCGTGGTCTTCTCTCCCATACCAAGAATTGCAACACATCTGTACTCATACTTCTGCATAGAACACACACTTCCCTTTGAAGGATGTTTTATCACTATTTAATGGGGGTTATGGGAATGATATGGCAGGTGCTTATGGGATGGTTATCCCGCATGGAGTCATGATGATTGGTTAGATCAATTGTCTCGACGGTGTAGAGACAATGATTACCTCTGGAGGGGAAGGTCTATTCTAGCCTTATTCTCATTTTAACATAAGTGAACTACCCCCCGCTTGCGCAGGGGGCTTCCTGCGAGTGTCCGGGGATCGATGCGATCTTCAGACCTGTATGTCGCAGATTACCGGTAAACACCTGGTAGCCCGTCCACAGGGCATTTTGTGATAGGCAGCGTAGCATAATATTGACCGCAGCGTTTCTGTCGCGGTCGAACACGCTACCACAATCA